>JBBREW010000013.1:0-17765 GCA_038225335.1 Rhodobacterales bacterium | reverse complement strand
GGGGCGCGATCAGCTGACCGACCGCGCCGGCGACATGATGGACGCGGACGGGTTGCTGGATCTGGCCGAACGCAGCCTGCTGGCCCCGCTGGACGCCCGCGCCGTGGCAGAGGTGCAGGCCGCAGCGCGGCAGGTCGCCATCGTCACCGCCGTCGTGCCGCTGGCGCTGGCCGACGTGTTTGCCGCGCTGACGTCGAATGTGCGGATGATCCGGCGGATCGCCGACATCTATGGTGGACGGTCCGGCACCCTTGGCAGTTTGCGGTTGGTGCGCACCGTCCTGTCGCATCTGGTGGCGACGGGGGCCGTGGCCGTGGGTGACGATCTGATCGGGACGGTCGCGGGCGGCGGGTTGCTGTCCAAGGTCTCGCGCCGCTTTGGCGAAGGTGTGGTGAACGGCGCCCTGACGGCCCGGGTCGGCATCGCCGCGATGGAGGTGTGCCGCCCGCTGCCGTTCAACGCCCTGCCGCGCCCGTCGGTCACCCAGACGGTGCAACGGGCGCTGACGGGCATGTTCGGCACCCGTTAAGGGGCGGTGATGCAGCTTTTCAAGGTCGCGGCAATCCCGTCCAGCAGCGCGTCATAAAGAGCAGGGCCGGGGGTCAGGGACATGCCTGTGTCGTCCAGTGCGGCGGTCCGGGCCTCGGTGCCATCAGTCAGCAGATCGGCAAAATCCGTGGCCGCGTTGGTTTCGGTCAGCACGCAGGTGATCTCTCCCGCGATGACGCGGGCGCGCAGGTCCGACAGATGGGCCGGGCCGGGGGCCTGTGCGTCGCTGTCGGCCACGGCGCTGGCGCTGGGCAGATTGAAACGATCCTCGAAATACCCGAAGGCCGCATGGGGGGCCAGCCACGTGCCGCCGGGCACGTCGGCCAACAGGGCGTCGATGCGGTCATGCAGATCCGTCAGCCGCACGACGGCGGCCTCCGCGTTGGCGGCATAGCGGGCGGCGTTGTCCGGGTCGGTGTCAGACAGCGTGCTGCTGATCGCGCGGACCCAGACGATGGCCACTTCGGGGTCAAGCCAGGCGTGGGGGTCGATCCCCGCGGACGTGCTTTCATCCAGCGCGGCTGCGTGGTCGCCGCCGTGGTCATCAGCATGTTCGTCGCCGTGGTCGTCAGCGTTGTCGTCCGCATGATCCCCGGCATGGTCATCGTGGTCACCGTGGTCACCGTGGTCATCATGCACGTCTGCATGGTCCGCACCGTGCGCGTCGCCGTCTTCCGCGCCGTGGTCGTGGGCGTCGCCTGCGGTGGCGGCGCGTGTCGTCCAGCCCTGCACATCAAGCAGGCTCAGGGTCGCAGCCGTCGGGGCCAGCGTGGCCAAAGGGTCGGTCATCCACGGCGTCAGGGTCGGTCCGACCCAGATCACGACATCTGCCTCGCTCAGCCTGCGGGCGTCAGAGGGGCGCAAGGCCAGTTGGTGTGCATCCGACCCCGGCGGCACAATCAGTTCGGGCGCGCCGATGCCGTCCATGACCTGCGCCACAAGACTGTGGATCGGCGCGATATCCGCAACGACGCGGGGTGCGTCAGCCTGCGCGGCACCCGGTGTCGGCAACAGTGCGGGCGTCAGTGCAAAGGACAGGGCAATGGCCGGTGCAAATCTATGGGTCCGAATCATGGGGGCCTCTTGCCGTTGGGGGTCGTAACGGCTATAAACATAATGTTATATCATAACAAGGCTATGCCGATGACAACCTCTGGATTCGACCGCCACGATCACGCCGCCTGCATCCATGACGCCATGCGCAGCGCAGAAGCGGCCTGCGCGGACACGGATCAGCGGCTGACGCCGGTGCGGCGGCGGGTGCTGGAAATCCTGCTGGAAAGCCACGCAGCCCTGGGCGCCTATGACGTGCTGGCCCGGCTGAACGCCGAAGGTCTGGGGTCCAAGCCGCCTGTCGCCTATCGGGCGCTGGCGTTTCTGGTGGACAACGGGTTCGTGCACCGGATCGAACGGCTGAATGCCTTTATCGCCTGTGCCCAGCCGGGGGCGGACCACGCACCGGCCTTTCTGATCTGTCGCAACTGTCAGACCGTGGCAGAAACCGCCATCGTCGCACCGCTGCGTCAGGTCGCGGCGGACACCGGGTTCAGCATCGAACAGACCGTGATCGAGGCGCAGGGGTTGTGTCCCGCTTGTCAGGACGCCGCGTGACACGCCTGATCACCGCCACCGGGCTGGGGGTCAACCGGGCGGGCATGGCGATCCTGCACAATGTCGGTTTCCGCATTGATGCAGGTGAAATCGTGACCGTCGTCGGCCCCAACGGGTCAGGCAAATCGACCCTGCTGCGCGTCCTGTTCGGTGCTATCGCGCCGGACGCCGGAACCGTTGTGCGCCACCCCGGTCTGCGGGTGGGCTATGTCCCGCAAAAGCTGGCGATCGACGCGACCCTGCCGATGACGGCGCGGCGGTTTCTGGACCTGCCGCGCCGGGTGTCGCACACGGCCGCAGCACAGGCGCTGGATACCGCAGGCGTGCCCGATGTGGCGCTGCGCCAGATGGCGGATCTGTCCGGCGGTCAGTTCCAGCGGGTCTTGCTGGCGCGGGCGATCCTGTCCGATCCGCAATTGCTGATCCTGGACGAGGCGACCCAGGGGCTGGATCAGACCGGTGCCGCCCGTTTCTATCGCCAGATCGAGGCGGTGCGCCGTGACCTGAACTGCGCGGTGCTGATGGTCAGCCACGAATTGCATGTGGTCATGGCGGCGTCGGACCGGGTCGTCTGTCTGAACGGCCATGTCTGCTGCGAAGGCACGCCAGAGGTCGTGTCAGCCGCCCCCGCCTATCAGGCCTTGTTCGGCAGCGGCACAGGCGGCGCGCTGGCCCTGTATCGCCACGACCACGGCCACGACCACCACCACGATCACGGGCATGACCAAGGGCATAACCACCCGCATGATCACGACCATCACCCCCCTGCCAAGGCCGCGGCAGAGTGATCCTGCTGGACGATTTTCTGGTCCGGGCGGCCTTGGCGGCGGTCGGCACCGCGCTTGCCGCGTCGGTGCTGGGCTGTTTCGTCGTCTGGCGGCGGATGGCCTATTTCGGTGACGCGACAGCCCATGCGGCCATTCTGGGCGTGGCGGTTGCGCTGGCGCTGAACATTTCCATCTTTGCAGGCGTGGCTGTGGTCGCGCTGGGGGCGGCCTTGCTGATCCACCGTCTGGCGGACCGCGATCAGGGCACGGACACGGTGCTGGGGGTTCTGGCCCATGGCGCACTGGCGACGGGCCTTGTCGCTGTGACGCTTATGCCCGGTGCGCGTATCAACCTTGACGTGTATTTGTTCGGGGATGTGCTGACCGTTTCACGCAGCGACATCGCCGTGATCTGGGGGGGCGCTGCGGTCGTGCTGGCGGTGCTGTGGTTCCATTGGTCGGCCTTATTGATGGCGACGCTGAACCCCGATCTGGCCACCGCATCTGGCATCGACCCGCGCCGTGAAAACCTGATTCTGACCTTGTTGCTGGCCGGGGTCGTGGCGGTGGCAATCAAGGTTATCGGTGCGTTACTGATTACAGCCTTGCTGATCATTCCCGCGGCGGGTGCCCGCCGTCTGGCCAACAGCCCAGAGGGGATGGCCCTGCGCGCGGCCTTGCTGGGTGTGCTGTCGGCGCTGGGCGGCCTTGCCTTGGCGATGCGGTGGGACACGCCCGCAGGCCCGTCAATCGTAGTGACGGCTGTGGTCCTGTTCGCGGCGGCGACAATTGGCGGAAAATTGCGACCAATCGGCGGCAGTTCGCCTTAGGGTTGTCATACCTCTGCCTTAATTCTGGCATTACCCTTACCCTTGACACATATGTCATGCCGCAATTTTGCACAGTAAGGGACATCCGGATGTTGAAAGTCATGTTAGCGACGCTTGCTGTCGTCTTTGCGGGGCAGGCTGCGTCTGCCTGCACGATGCCCGCACAGGCCAATTCCTTTGCGGCCCAGATTGCCCAGGGCGTGAACAGCCACCGGCAGGCGCATGGCTTGCAGCCCTTGGCCTATAATGCGCGCCTGTCCCAAGCGGCGATGACCCATGCCTGTGACATGGCCCGCAACGGCATTGTCAGCCATCAGGGCAGCGACGGCAGCACTGCGCAGGCGCGGGTCCGGGCGGCAGGATACCACGACTGCACGGTCGCCGAAAATCTGGCGTGGGGCTATCCGACGCCCAACCAGATCATCGGCGGCTGGATGGGGTCGCCAAAGCACAAGTCGAACATGCTGCATCCCCGTGTGACTGAAATGGGCATCGGTATCACCACAGGGGCCAAAGGTCCGGATTGGGTGTTGGTGCTGGCCCGCCACTGCTGAACGCGGGCCAATCCTTTCTCCCGGCAGACTGACCGGCACATCCGCCGGCTGACTGGCATCCCGGTCCAACCCGCGCTATCTGCTGACCTGACACAGGCAAGGGGTGGCGCATGCGGATTGTTTTCATGGGAACGCCGGGGTTTTCGGTGCCTGTCCTGCAGGCCCTGCACGCTGCGGGCCACGACATCGCCGCCGTTTACACGCAGCCGCCGCGCCCGGCGGGGCGGGGCAAGCGGGCGCGTCAAAGCGCGGTCCACGATCGCGCCCTGTCCCTGAACCTGCCCGTTCGGCACCCCGCAACGTTGAAGACACCCGAGGCACAGGCCGCGTTTGCCGCCCTGAACGCCGATATCGCCGTTGTGGTCGCTTACGGCTTGATCCTGCCGCAGGCGGTACTGGACATGCCGCGCCACGGCTGCCTGAACATCCACGCCTCGATCCTGCCGCGTTGGCGCGGGGCCGCCCCGATCCACCGGGCGATCATGGCGGGCGACACCCGCACCGGTGTCTGCATCATGCAGATGGAGGCAGGTCTGGATACCGGTCCCGTCCTGTTGCAAAGCGCAACGGACATTGCGGCCGACGACACTACAGGCCGCCTGCACGACCGGCTGTCCGCGATGGGGGCCGATCTGATCGTGCAGGCGCTGGCGCGACTGGGCGAACTGACCGCCGTGCCGCAACCTGACGCAGGCGTCACCTATGCCGCCAAGATCGACAAGGCAGAGGCCCGCATCGACTGGACGCAGCCCGCTGCGGTGGTCGATCGCCTGATCCGCGGGTTGTCGCCCGCCCCCGCCGCATGGTGCGACATGGCGGGCGAACGGGTCAGGTTGCTGGACAGCAGTCCGGCACCGGGGCAGGGCGAGCCGGGTCAGGTCCTGTCTGCGCAGACCGATCTGATCGTGGCCTGTGGGGACGGTGCGGTGGCGATCACGCGCCTGCAGCGCCCCGGCGGTCTGCCGCAACCGGCCGCCACGGCGTTGCGCGGCTTTGATCCCGGTCCCTTTGTGCTATAACCTGCCGTCACGCCACATAAAGGTTCCCCCATGCCCCACCGCCATATTCCGTTCTCGCTGGTCGGCATCGATCACATTGTTTTTCTGGTCGATCACATGGACCGGGCCATTGCGTTCTACCGCGATGTTCTGGGCTGCGCGCCGGGTTATTCCTATCCGGCGCTGGGGATGGAACAGGTCTGGGCCGGGTCAGCCCTGATCGTGTTGTGGGACACCACGCACCCCGGCGCTGCCGCGGCCTTGCCCCCCGTCGCGGGTGGCCGCAACGTCGATCACGTCTGCATCGCCACATCGCCTTTCGATCCTGCGGTCATGCGCGATCATCTGACCCGCCACGGCGTCCCCATCCTGCGCGAGGCGACCCACGGCGGCGCCCGTGGCATGGGGTTGTCGTTCTATATCAGCGACCCCTTCGGCAACACGCTGGAGGTCAAGGGCCCCGCCATCTATCCCGACGGCAGGGCCGACCCCATAGCCTAGCCCATGCGTTCCGACGCATAGGAACCGGGGGATGCGGGGAAAACCACGGTCTTGTTGCCGTTCACAAAGACCCGCCGGTGGATATGGGCGTGAATCGCCCGCGCCAGCACCTGCGCCTCGACGTCGCGGCCAAGGCTGACGTAATCCTCTGACGACTGGGCATGGGTGACGCGGACGGTGTCCTGTTCGATGATCGGGCCTTCGTCCAGATCGGCGGTGACGTAATGCGATGTGGCCCCGATCAGCTTGACCCCCCGTTCGAACGCCTGCTTGTAGGGGTTGGCACCCTTGAAACTGGGCAGGAACGAATGGTGGATGTTGATGATCCGGCCCGACATCTGGTGACACATGCGGTCCGACAGGATCTGCATGTAACGGGCCAGCACGATCAGATCGGCGCCTGCCTCCTCGACCACGGTCATGATCTGGGCCTCGGCCTGCGCCTTGTTGTCCTTGGTGACCTTGATGCAGTGAAAGGGGATGTCGTGGTTCACCACGACCTTCTGGTAATCCAGATGGTTCGAAATCACGGCCACGATGTCGATCGGCAAGGCACCGATGCGCCAGCGATACAGCAGATCATTCAGGCAATGCCCGAACCTGCTGACCATGATGACGACCTTCATCCGCACGCCTTCGTCGTGAAAGGCATAATCCATCCCGAACCGGTCGGCGGCCACGCCGAACCCGTCGGTCAGCGCGTCCAGCGTCAGGGTGCCGTCATTCTCAAAGCTCATCCGCATGAAGAACCGCCCGGTTTCCGGGTCGTCGAACTGGGATGAATCTGTGATGTTGCAATCGTTGTCCGCCATGTAATTGGCGATGGCGGCGACGATGCCCTTTGTGGACGGGCAGGTGACGGTCAGGGCATAGTGCGTCATCGATGGCTACTTTTCTGATGCGGGTGGAGGGTCTGCCGGGATCGGGTGCAGTCTGACAGACCTTTTTCGCAGACGGACAGTCAGGGGCAAGTTGGAAACGGCGCAGTTTGAGGCGAAAACGACCACACCCCGCCAAAGGACATGGAAAAGTTTCCGATCCGCGCCAGCGTGCCGCATGCGGCGTCAGTCGATCGCGCCAAACGCCGCCTGCGTCAGGGTGCAATCCCGCACCACATCCCGACCGCAGGCCCGCGGCGTCAGATCGCGGGTCAGGCAGATCCGCGCCTCCTGGATCGCGCCGTCCCTGCAGGTGATCGTGACGCCGTCGCGGGGCAGACGCGGATTGGCGTCGACAAAGGCATCCTCGATCAATGACGCGGGCAGCGTCACGTCGCGGGTCAGCTTGCTGAACGCCTGCGGCACGCGGATCGTGGCAAGCGCCTGCCGCGAGGTGGCGAAATAGGCCCGCGCGGACAACCCTGTGCAGGTGCCATGTTTGGACCATTGATGCCAGGCCAGACCGGACGTGCCCATGATATCAACCATCGCCGCCGTTTCCCGGCGCGAGGGTGGTCCATGTGGTGTGGCACAGTCGCGGGGATAGCCCGACTCGAACTGCGGCCACAGCCCATGCAGCACCCAGCCGAACCCGGCCCCCGGCGCGCATTGGGGAGAGTTGCGCGCGCGGCCTTCGGCGTCGCACCAGTTGGGCGACCACGACAGCGCCATGACGTAATAGTCGAAAGTTCCCGCCCGGTCCTGCGCCGGTACAGGGACGGCACAGGCCAACAGGAGGGCGGTCAAGGCGGCTTTCATGTTTTTGATCTTCCCAATTTCGCTGCCGTTCACTATATACACTGCAAGTTCCCCGACAATGCGAACCCGGCCCCCGCGGTCAGCCCCTGCAAGGGCACAAGGAAGGCTTGTCGATTACAACCTAGGAGAAGACGATGTCCGACAAACCGATCATGGCCAAGGCCACCGCCGTCTGGCTATGCGACAACACCACTTTGACGTTCCAGCAGATCGCCGATTTCTGCGGGCTTCATCCGCTGGAAGTGCAGGGGATTGCCGATGGTGATGTGGCGACAGGTGTCAAAGGGTTTGATCCCATCGCCAACAACCAACTGACCCAGGAAGAGCTTGACCGCGCAGAAGCGAACGCCACCCACAAGCTCAAGCTCAAATTCAATGCCGCAGCCCAGGGCGAAGAAAAACGGCGCGGACCGCGCTATACACCCTTGTCAAAGCGGCAGGATCGTCCCGCGTCGATCTATTGGCTGGTCAAGTTTCACCCGGAACTGGCCGACAATCAGATCGCCAAACTGGTCGGCACGACGAAACCCACCATTCTGGCGATCCGTGAACGGACCCACTGGAACATCAACAACCTCGACCCGATTGATCCGGTCGCACTGGGGTTGTGCAAACAGTCCGAACTGGACGCCGCCGTGCAAAAGGCGAATGCCCGCCGCGCCAAGGATGGCACCGCGATGACCGACGACGAACGGCGCAAACTGGTGTCGACGGAAAACAGCCTTGGCATGTCGCCTGATCCCAAGATGCCAACCGCGATGGCCGGTCTGGAAAACTTCACCCTCAGCGAACCGGCAGAGGATGACGAGGTGAAGGATACCCGCGACATTCGCGACGCCGACAGCTTCTTCAACCTGCCCGACGACGCCGGTAATGACAGCGACGATGACGAAGATGACGACGCAGGCAACCGCCGCAAGCGCTGAAACAGCACCCGGCAAGACCCGCTTCTGAAAAAGGCCCCGGTTCAACAACCGGGGCCTTTTTACCTTGGCGTCCGGTTCAATCCCGACAGCCTGACCGCAGTGCAGGCCCTGTCCTTCTTCTCGTCTGAAATATCCTGGGGGTTCGGGGGCAAGCCCCCGGGACGCCGCTGCAACACAGACCCTGCGCCCGACTAGAACACGACCCTCAGGACAGTTTGCTGCGCGCGCGCAGGGCTGCGGTGATGGTCCCGTCGTCCAGATAGTCCAACTCCCCCCCCACCGGGACGCCCTGAGCCAGTGACGTGACGGTCACGCCTGTCGTCAGTTGGTCGGCGATGTAATGGGCGGTCGTGTGACCATCGATCGTGGCGCCAAGGGCCAGAATGACTTCGGTCACGCCTTCGCCCGCGATCCGGTCCAGCAAACGGGGGATCCGCAGGGTATCGGGGCCGATCGCATCAAGGGCCGACAAGGTGCCGCCCAACACATGATATCGACCCTTGAACTGCTGGCTGCGTTCCATGGCCCACAGATCGGCCACATCCTCGACCACGCAGATTTCGCCATTCGCCCGGCGGTCATCCTGGCAGATCGCACAGACATCGCCGGTGGCGATGTTGCCGCAGTTCAGACAAGTGCGCACCGTGTCGCCGACCCGCGCCATCGCGTCAGCGAGGGGCAACAGCAGCGCGCCGCGTTTCTTCACCAGATGCAGGACCGCCCGCCGGGCGGACCGTGGGCCCAGCCCCGGCAGCTTTGCCATCAGGGCAATCAGATCATCCAGTGCTTCGGTATCAGCGGTCATCGGCCCGGGCCTGCGCCGGAGCCTCCGGCGGGAGTATTTGAAAAAAAGCGAGCCCGCGTCGTCACGATCAGAACGGCAGCTTCATGCCGGCAGGCAGGCCGAGGCTTTCTGCCATCTTTGTCATTTCGGACTGGGCCCGTTCCGTGGCCTTGGCCTGTGCATCCTTGACTGCGGCCAGAATCAGATCCTCGACCACATCCTTGTCGTCGCCGTTGAAAATGCTGGGGTCGATGGTCAGCCCTGTCAGTTCGCCCTTGGCGGTTGCTGTCGCGCTGACCAGTCCGGCACCTGCGGACCCGGTGACCGTGATCAAGTCCAGATCGTCCTGCATCTGGGCCATCTTGGCCTGCATGTCCTGCGCCGATTTCATCATCTTGGCCATGTCGCCAAGTCCGCCCATACCTTTGAACATCGTGCTGTCTCCGTTCAGTCTGTTTGTCATCAGATACGCATGCAGGGCGGGCCGGACAAGGGCCGCAGGGCAGATCGTGGTCAGCCGTCCTCGAAGGGGTCCCATTCATCCTCGACCTCTGCCAGTGCATCGGTGGCTGCATCCTGCGCACGGTCGGCTGCCGTGCGGATGTCGGTGATCCGCGCCTTCGGAAACGCCATGAGCACAGCCTGCACCAGCGGATGCGCCGTCGCCTGCTGTTGCAGGGCAGAGGCTGCGGCATCGCGCACTTCGGCGATGGTGGCGTCGCCTGCGTCATTGCTGACGATCACGGCCCAACGGTTGCCTGTCCACGACTGCAACCTTGCGCCAAGGCGCTGGGTCAGGTGGGGGGCGGCGTTTGGCGTGGGATGCACTTCGATCTGGCCGGGTTTGTAGCTGACAAGGCGCAGACCGGTTTCAACCTCCACCAGCAGTTTCACATCGCGGTGGGCGCGGATCAGGTTCACGACATCCTCGAACCGCGCATAATAATGCAGCGCCTCTGTCGCCAGTTGCGGCGCGGCAGAAGCTGCGGGCCCGCTGGGCCCTGTATGGGTCGCTGCGGGCGTCCGAGAGACGGCCTGCGCCGCGCCGGCAGCCGGGGCCATGCGGACGCCGCCACCACCACCGCCACCGCTGCCGTTTGGTGCGGGCGGCGTCGTGTCCTGCAATTTGCGCACCAGCTCTTCGGGGGTGGGCAGATCGGCCACATGGGTCAGGCGGATCACGGCCATTTCAGCGGCCATCATCGCGTTGGGTGACGCGGCCACTTCTTCGAGGGCTTTCAGCAACATCTGCCACATGCGCGACAAGACCCGCATCGGCAGCGCCTGCGCCATCGCCAGACCGCGGGTGCGTTCGTCGGGGCCGATGGTGGGGTCGTCGGCGGCGTCGGGCGTGATCTTGATGACGCTGACCCAATGGGTCACTTCGGCCAGATCGCGCAGGACCGCCATCGGGTCAGCGCCGTCCGCATATTGCGTCGACAGTTCGGTCAGGGCCTCTGCCGCTTCGCCACGCAGGATCATGTCGAACAGATCCAGCACCCGGCCCCGGTCCGCCAGACCCAGCATGGACCGGACCTGATCGGCGGTGGTTTCGCCCGCACCATGGCTGATCGCCTGATCCAGAAGCGAGGTCGCATCCCGCGCGGAGCCTTCGGCGGCGCGGGTGATCAGGGCCAGCGCATCCGCACTGATCTGCGCGCCTTCGGATGCGGCGATCTTTTGCAGCAGGGCAATCATCACTTCGGGTTCGATCCTGCGCAGATCAAAGCGCTGGCAGCGTGACAGGACGGTGACTGGCACCTGCCTGATTTCGGTGGTGGCAAAGATGAATTTCACATGGGCTGGCGGTTCTTCCAGCGTTTTGAGCAGCGCGTTGAAGGCGCTTTTGGACAGCATGTGCACTTCGTCGATGATGAAGATCTTGAACCGCGCGCTGACCGCCCGGTAGCTGACGGTTTCGATGATCGCGTCGCGGATGTTCTGGACGCCGGTGTTGGATGCGGCGTCCATTTCCATCACGTCGACGTGGCGCCCTTCCATGATCGCGGTGCAATGTTCGCATTGGCCGCAGGGATCGGTGGTGGGACCGCCGGTGCCGTCAGGGCCTACGCAGTTCATCCCCTTGGCGATGATCCGGGCGGTCGTCGTCTTGCCGGTGCCGCGGATGCCCGTCATGATGAAGGCCTGCGCGATCCGGTCGGCGGCAAAGGCGTTTTTCAGGGTGCGCACCATCGCGTCCTGCCCGACCAGATCGGCAAAGGTTTCGGGTCGGTATTTCCGGGCAAGCACCTGATAGGCGGGTTGGTCTGACATGGTCACTTTCAGGCTGGGTCACGGGTCGGTCAGAAGACTTCAGAACACCCTACCAGTCTAGGTGCTGCGGAGGGCTTCGTCCACCGGGGCTGTCAGGGCCGCCAGCATTTGACCGACCTGTCGCAGATCGGCGATCATCGCGGCCTCTGCTGCGGGGCGATCGGCCTGTGGCATCCGCAACAGCGCGCTGGGATGCAGGGTCAGAAACACCGGGCCGTGGGCGGTCTGTTCCACCGTGCCGCGCCGGCGCATCACGTCCTTTGCATTGCCTGTCAGGGCACCCGCGGCGGTCGCACCCAAGGCCAGGATCAGGCGCGGTTTCAGCAAGGTGATTTCGCTGTCCAGCCAGAATTTGCAATGGCTGACTTCAGAGGTTGAGGGGTTGACGTGCAGGCGACGCTTGGCCCCTTCCTTGAATTTGAAATGCTTCACGGCATTGGTCACATAGGCGGCGGTGCGGTCCAGCCCGGCCTGTGCGGCAAGCTGGTCAAAAAGCTGACCCGCCGGGCCGACAAAGGGGGTGCCGCGGCGATCCTCTGCATCGCCCGGTTGTTCGCCCACGATCATCAGGGGCGCATCATGCGGGCCCTGACCCGGCACGACCTGCGTCCCCGGACCATGCAGCGGACAGCGGGTGCAGCCCGACAGGCCGGCGGTCAGGATGTTCCATGACGCGGGCTGCGGGGTCTGCTGCAACTGGTCGCGAATCCGGGCCACGCGGGCCGGTTCCAGCGTCGGCCCTGCGTCGGCCATCGCGCGGACCCGCGCCTCTGCGGTGGCGATCAGATCGGGGATGTATTGCGCCTCTGGCAGATTTTTCCAGTATTTCTTTGGCATCTCTGATGTCATGGCCGAAATCTTCAACCGGGCGGGGTTGAAGATATTCTTGAAATACGTGCCCCACAGGGCCTCTGCCGCGTCGTCGGGCAGGTCGGGTTTTTCGCGCCCGGGCAGAAAGGTCAGCGTGCCGTCGGTGAATTTGGCCGTCGTGTCGGGGGTGACGATCATCCAGTCCATGTCGGCGAACCGCCGGGCAAAGAACGGCGCACAGGGTTCAACGGTGTGGTGCGTCGGTTCAAACCACGCGGCAAAGCTGCGGCGCGGACCGTCGCTGCGCAGATCGCGGAACCGCACAAAGGCCCGCATCTTGTGTTTGCAGCGGTGCACCGCCTTTTCCATCTGGCGCAGCCGGGCCAGTTCGGGATCGGCACGGTCGGCCATGATCCCGCGATCCAGCCGCAACCGCCACAACAGGGCATAAAGCCGGGCAAAGCGTTGCGGGTCCTTGTGCCAGACCACCCATTGCGCCATTTCCACGAAATCCGCGGGCACCTTGATCGCCTGCCGGGTGGTGGGCGGCGGAATCCGGGTCGGGAACAGCTGCACTACGTCGCCTGCGAAATCCCACAACACATCCTCTGGCGCAATACGCGCGGCCAGCAGGGCACGGGCCGCGTCGCGCCACGCCTCCCAAGTGCCGATCCGGGGCAGGGGCACGGTGAACATTCAGAACAGCGTCAGTTGTTCGGGCGGCGGGGCGAACCGCGCCCGCAACCCGGCGCTGTCGGTCAGATGTCCCGGTGTCCAGTCCAGCGCGGTCACAAAGGCCTGCGCCTTTTTCAGGCTGGCCCCCAGCCGCAAAAGATCGTCATAGCGCAGGCTGCGCTGCCGCCGTGTCGTCAGGATGCGGTTCACGGTCTTGACCCCCAATCCCGGCACGCGCAGCAGCATGTCACGCCCCGCGCGGTTCACATCCAGTGGAAACAGATGCCGGTTCTGCAACGCCCAGGCCAGTTTGGGGTCAATGTCCAGATCCAGATTGCCCGCCTGTGCGACGGACGTGATCTCGTCCACGCCGAACCCGTAGAACCGCATCAGCCAGTCCGCCTGATACAGCCGATGTTCCCGCATCAGTGGCGGTTTGATCAGCGGCAGTTTGGCGGTGCTGTCAGGGATCGGGGAAAAGGCGGAATAATAGACGCGACGCAGTTTGTAATCCGCATAAAGCGATGTGGACCGGGTCAGGATGGTTGCATCCGTGGCCCCGTCAGCGCCCACGATCATCTGGGTGGACTGCCCCGCCGGGGCAAAGACCGGAGGCCGTTTGCCCGTGTGGCTGCGGTCCTTGGAGGCGGCGCGCGACTGGCGGACATTGCCCATCGCGGCCCGGATCGTGACCGGGTTCTTTTCGGGGGCAAAGGCTTGCACGGACCGGTCGGTGGGCAATTCCACGTTGATCGACAGCCGGTCGGCATAAAGGCCTGCCTCTGCGATGATCTCCGGTGCGGCGTCGGGGATGGTTTTCAGATGGATGTAGCCGCGAAAGTGTTCCACCGTGCGCAACCGCCGGGCGATGCGGACCATGTCGGACATGGTATCGTCGGGGTTGCGGATGACGCCGGACGACAGAAACAGCCCTTCGATATAGTTGCGGCGATAGAATTCCAGCGTCAGGCTGACCACCTCGTCCACATTGAACCGGGCGCGCGTCACGTTGGACGACACGCGGTTCACGCAATAGGCGCAGTCATAGATGCAGAAATTCGTCATCAGGATTTTCAGCAGGCTGATGCAGCGGCCGTCGGGGGCATAGGCGTGGCAGATGCCTGATCCTTCGGTGCTGCCCAGCCCCTTGCCGTCGCGACTGTCGCGCCGTGTCGTGCCACTGGACGCGCAGGACGCATCATAGCGGGCGGCGTCGGACAGGATGGCGAGTTTGTCTTGCAGGGATTGGCTCATGCTGTTCATGTTATGTTCCTGCATCGCCCGGTGCAAGTCCGCAGCGGGGTGTCACCCGGCAAAAGGTTGATTTTTGGCAAATGGCATCACTGTCGCAACCGCTTTGGGCTGGTGCAGGCGGGACGATGGGGCAATGCTGCGGCGGACTGTCGCAAGAGGGGCCTGTTAGATGATCGACGATTACGCGGACCATGATGCGGTCGGGCTGGCCGCACTGGTGGCCAGTGGTGCCGCATCCCCGGACAGCCTGCTGGACACCGCATTGGCGCGCTGCGCCGGGGTCAACGGGGACATCAATGCCGTCGTGAACCTGGCAGAGGAGGCGGCCCGCGCCCGGATCAAGGCGGGCCTGCCGGACGGTCCCTTGCGCGGTGTGCCGTTCCTGTTGAAGGATCTGGGGTGCGAAGCGGTGGATTACCCTTGCCACGTCGGGTCAAAATTGTTCCGCAACACGCGCTATACCCGCAATTCGGCCATGTTCGACCGGTTGGCGGCGGCGGGTCTGGTGCCGTTCGGGCGCACCACGACGCCGGAACTGGGCATCGGCACAGCAACAGAGGCTGTGGTTTACGGCGGACCGACGCGCAACCCGTGGGATCTGTCGCGCACACCCGGCGGATCGTCCGGCGGGGCGGCGGCGGCTGTGGCGGCGGGAATCGTCCCTGCGGCGCATGGGTCCGATGGCGGCGGGTCGGTGCGGGTGCCTGCCGCGAACTGTGGTCTGTTCGGGTTCAAGGCCACGCGCGCGCGGCTCCCCGATGGTCCCCACGCGGGCGAAGGCTGGGCAGGCATGGCCATTGAAGGGTTCCTGACGCGGTCGGTGCGGGACACGGCACTGTTGACGGATCTCTGTCAGGGGGCGGACCTTGGCGCGCCTTATGTGGCGCCACCGCTGTCCGGCACCTTCATGCAGGCCATCGCGACGCCGTCGCGCGCCCTGCGCATCGCGCTGTGCGACACCACCCTGACCGGCGGCGCGATTGATCCCCTGTGCCGCGACGCGGTGCAGGATGCAGCGCGGCTTTTGGCGGATATGGGGCACACTGTGGCACCCGCGCGCCCGGTGCAGGCGGACACGGAATCGATGATGCGGGCCTGGACCGACATCGTCGCCTGCGGCACGGCGCAGTCCGTGCAGGCTCGTCTTGCGACCCTTGGCCGGGGGCTGGCGCCGGATGATGTGGAACCTTTGGTGCAGGGCGCGCTGGCCCATGCGGCCACGATCAGCGGCGCGGATTACATCGCCTGCATCGACGTGATCCACGCTTATGGCCGTCAGATGGCCGCGTTCTTTGCCGATTGGGACATCCTGCTGACCCCGACCCTTGCCATGCCGACCGCCGCCATCGGGACATTGGCCCATGACCGCGACGATTATGTCGCCTACCGCATGGACAGGGTGTTTCCCTATTCGCCCTATGCCGCCGCCTTCAATGCAAGCGGCCAGCCCGCCGCGTCGGTGCCATTGGTCTGGTCGGCGGATGGTATGCCTGTCGGCATCCATCTGGCCGCGCGCTTCGGCGCCGATGAATTGTTGATGGCGCTTTGTGCCGATCTGGAACGTGCACGCCCCTGGTTTCATCGCAGACCCCCTGCGGGTGCGGAAAACGCGGTGTGATGACTTGCAATCCGCGCTGTCTTTGTCAGTGTCAGCGGTGTCGAGAAAAGGTGACAATGTGACTCACGACACGGCAATAGAGGCCCGCGCCGCCGCAAAGACATATGGTCAGGGGATCGGCGCTGTGACGGCGCTGAATGGGGTGTCGCTGCTGATTCGCAAGGGAGAATTCTTTACCCTGCTGGGCCCGTCCGGATGCGGCAAGACGACCTTGCTGAAACTGATCGCCGGTTTTGAAAGCCCGTCATCAGGGCAGATCCTGCTGGACGGCAAG
This sequence comes from Rhodobacterales bacterium, assembly GCA_038225335.1. Taxonomy (GTDB): domain Bacteria; phylum Pseudomonadota; class Alphaproteobacteria; order Rhodobacterales; family Rhodobacteraceae; genus Loktanella. The sequence goes on along the minus strand of JBBREW010000013.1, from coordinate 1,643 downwards.
GATATCACCTATGATCCGCCGAACCGGCGGCCGGTGAATACGGTGTTTCAATCCTATGCCCTGTTTCCGCATCTGAGCGTGGCTGAAAACGTGGGCTTTGGCCTGCGTATGCAGGGTCGCCCCAAGGCAGAGGTCACGCAGACTGTCAGCCGCATGCTGGCGCTGGTGCGGCTGGACGCGCTGGCGGACCGCAAGCCGGGGCAGCTGTCGGGCGGGCAGCAGCAGCGTGTGGCCCTTGCCCGCGCGCTGGCCCCCGCGCCACAGGTCCTGTTGCTGGACGAACCGCTGTCGGCACTGGACCTGCAACTGCGCAAGGAAATGCAGGTGGAACTGAAACGCCTGCAGGTCGAAACCGGCATCACCTTTGTCTTTGTCACCCACGATCAAGAAGAGGCGCTGACCATGTCGGACCGCATCGGCGTGATGCAGGCGGGGCATCTTTTGCAGGTCGGCGATCCGCGCACGATCTATACCCGCCCGGCGAACCGGTTTGTCGCGTCGTTCATCGGGGAATCCAACTTTCTGACGGGCACCCGCGACGGCGATGCCATGGCGCTTGATGCGGGGCCCCGCCTGCCCGTGACGCACAGTGACGGCGCGCCACTGCAGGGTCCGGTAACAGCGGCGATCCGGCCCGAACAGATCCGCATCACCCCCGGCGACAGCGGTGACGGTATCCCGGCCACCGTGACGCAGACGGTCTATTTCGGAACCGACACCCATTGCCGTGTAGCCCTGTCCGACGGGACAGAGGTCACCGTGCGCCTGCAAAGCCCCGCATCCGGCGACGTCGGGCTTGCCCCCGGTGCGGATGTCCGGCTGACCTTTGCCCCCGGCGCGCTTGTCGTGCTGCCAGAGGCCGCATGACACACCCCGCCGACAGCCCGGCACCCGATCCCCTTGCCCGGGCAGAGGTGCGCCGTGGCTGGCTGCTGTCGGCCCCCGCCCTGATCCTGCTGGGATTTGCGGCCAGTGGTCCGCTATTGATCATGCTGGTCTATTCGTTCCTGACACCCGGCCAGTATGGCAACGTCGTGTGGGAGTTTTCGCTGGATGCGTGGTTCAATGTCATTCTGACCCGCGACATTTTTGATGGCACGCTGGGCTGGGCCGACGCGCATCTGTCGATTTTCTGGCGGTCGGTCAAGCTGGCGTTGATGACGACGGTCTTTGCCTTTGTCGTCGGATTTCCGACAGCGTGGTTTATCGCAACACGCAGCCCCGGCTGGCGCACGGGCCTTTTGTTCCTGATTACAATTCCGTTCTGGACCAACCTGTTGATCCGCACCTTTGCCATCAACCAGATCATCCGCAACGAAGGGTTTCTGAACACGTTTCTGCTGTGGCTGGGGGTGATCCGCACCCCAATTGTCATGCTTTACACGGATTTCGCCGTGTTTCTGGGTATGACTTATGTCTATCTGCCTTTGATGGTCCTGCCGCTCTTTGCCGCCATCGACCGCTTTGACATGCGACTGCTGCAGGCGGGCTATGACCTCTACGCCAGCCGGTGGCAGTTGCTGCGGCATGTGATTGTGCCGGTGGTGAAACCGGGGATCGTGTCGGGGTCCATCCTTGTGTTCATCCCGGCCCTTGGGGCCTATGTGACGCCCCGCATCCTCGGGGGTGGCACCAACATGATG
>JBBREW010000012.1:0-18717 GCA_038225335.1 Rhodobacterales bacterium | reverse complement strand
CAGCGTCTCCTTGGCCATCTTGATGGCATGGTTCGCCTTTGGCACACCCGCATAGATGGCCACGTGCATGAAGGCCTGCAGGATGTCCGACGGGCTGGCACCGGTGCGGGCGGTGGCGCGCACATGCATCGGAATTTCCGCAAAATTGCCCGTCGCGGCCAGCAGCGCCAGTGTCAACATCGACCGTTCGCGCTGGCTGATCGCGTCGGACGCCCAGACTGTGCCCCATGCGCCTTCGGTGATCATGTCCTGAAACGGCGCATCGAAATCGGTCTTTGCGGCCTCTGCCCGGTCGACATGGGCGTCACCCAGCACCGCGCGGCGGGTGGTCATGCCGGTGGCATGGCGGGATGATGGGGTGTCATTGGCGGTCATTGGTCTGTTCCTGTAACAGGGGCGTCGCTGCGTCATCATGCACCGCAACGCCCGCCAGCGGCCAGATGAAAACGCCCGTGATCACGCCCCCCGCGGCACAGGTCCGCCACCTTTGGCCGCCGCATGATCGGCCAAAGCCTCTGGTGTGAAGACCCGCAAGCCAAGATCCGCGCGGTAGCCGTGGATTTCGCTGACATCCAGGGCCCGCATGAACGACAAGATTTCCGACGATATGACCTGCCCCGGCACAAGGATCGGAAAGCCCGGCGGATAGGGGATGATAAAGCTGGCAGAAACCACCTCTTCACCGCGATCAAGGGCTTGGCGCAACGATCCGTCCAGATCCTTGTAATCGCATTTGCCTTCGTCATAGGACATGTAATAGGCGCCGCGGATATCGCCTTCGGCCGTGATATCGTCAGCCCGGAATGCGTCGTGGAACCGGCTGAAATCGGGCAGCGGCGGATAGTTCTGCGTCAGGTTGGCCACCCTGCGTTCGAACCCCAGCCGTTCCATCCGGCTGGCGTCGTCCAGCAGATCATCCAGCCCGCGCGCGATTTCCACCAAGGTGTCGATCAGATAGGCCACCGACGACCGTGTCGTGCCGATGTTGGTCATGAACAGAACCGAATTGCGCGAGGTCTTGTTGATCTGGATGCCGTATTTATCCATCAGGACCTGCGTCTTGAAGGTATCGCCGTCCCAACCGGTGCCGCCCACAGCCAGCGTGACCCGGGTGGCATCCAGCACGAATTCATCGTCTTCCCACGCGGGCTGCATATCAATCCAGCCCCGATCGGCGTCATAATAGCTTTCGGTGCCGCTTTGCCGGTAATCGGCAGGAATCATGTCCGACAGCGACAATATCTTGAAATAACGCGCCAGCAGCGGGTGGATCGTGATCGCGCGCCGGATCGTCATCGCTGCTTCCAGCTGGCGCTGGACGAATTCAAATCCTTCCAACTCCACCTGCCGCCGCCCCACATCAAGGGACGCGATGATCTGGTAATTCGGAGAGGTGGAGGTGTGGGTCATGTAGGCTTCGTGAAACGCCTGCTCCACCTCTCCCTTGAAGTCCTGATCGTTGACGTGGATCATCGACCCTTGGCGCAGGGCGGTCAGCGTCTTGTGGGTCGATTGCGTGGCATAGACGCGCACGCGCGCGGTGGGCGGCGCCACAAGGCGGGTGTTCAGGATGGTTTCGATATCCGCATCCTTCAGCATCGCCTGCTGGTCCTGCCACGCTGTGGCCTGTGCGTCGGATTTCAGCCGCACACGCAGCTTGTTGGCGGTCCGCATCGCGGTGCGCTTGCGGTAGATCGGGTTGAACCGGGCAAAGGCGAACCACGCCTCGTCCCACAAGAAGATCAGGTCCGGCTTGATCGCCAGACATTCTTCCATCACGCGGTCCACGTTATAAACGATGCCGTCAAAGGTGCAGTTGGTCAGCAGCAGCATCCGCACGCGGTCCAGCTTGCCTGCGGCCTTCAGTTCCAGCAATTGTTTCTTGATCTCGCGCAGCGGCACAGCGCCATACATCGAATATTCGTTCAACGGATAGCTGTCGAGGTAGCAGACCTGCGCGCCCGCCAGCACCATGCCGTAGTGATGGGATTTGTGACAATCGCGGTCCAGCAACACGATGTCACCGGGCCGCACAAGGGCCTGCACCACGATCTTGTTGCAGGTCGATGTGCCGTTGGTGGCGAAAAAGGTCTGTTTCGACCCAAAGGCACGACTGGCAAGTTCCTGCGCCTCTTTGATGGCACCGACCGGTTCCAGCAGGCTGTCCAGCCCCCCGGAGGTGGCAGAGGTTTCGGCCAGAAAGATATTGGGGCCGTAAAAGGCACCCATGTCCTGAATCCAGTGACTGCGGGTGATCGACTTGCCCCGGCTGATCGGCATGGCGTGGAACACGCCCGTCGGCTGTTTGGAATAATCCACCAGTGCCGTGAAAAACGGCGTGTTATAGCGGTCCTGCACCCCGCGCAGGATGTTCAGGTGCAGTTCCATAAAGTCTTCCTGGTTGTAAAAGACCCGCCTGCAACCGCCCAGATCGGTGGCGCCGATATCTTCGACCGACTGTTCGGTGACCAGATAGGTGTCAAGTTCCGGGCGCACATCGTCGATCATCCGGCACAGGGCCGCACCGTAATCGCGGGGCGACAGATCATCCAGTGCGGCGGTCCCGGTCATGCCGTTCAGCAGCCGTGACAAGGCAGGATCATCCTGTACTGACCGCAAGGTCAGGCCGGGCCGCACGACGATGGCCTGAATGTTGTGGTTGAACAGTGCGGCAATCAGGGCATCCTCGACCGACGGGACGATCACCGCCTCGTAGATGAAGGGGTCTTCGGGCCGTTGCATGGCGTGCACGTTGGATTTCAGCCAATGGTCCTGCGCCACAGACACGTCATCGACGATCAGCACCTCGAAATAGGGGCGTGTCATGGTGCGCTGATCGGGCGACAGCATGCCTTCGTCGTCGTGATCGCCCCGGTCGTCGGCATCGCTGTCCAGTGGAATGTGACGGCGGCGATAGGCACCGGTGGTCAGGGCGCGGGCCACCCGCTGCACCCCGGCGGCCAACTCGCTGAAACTGTTGTGGGCCAACTGCCGGCGCATCTGGTCAAAGGCCTGCCGCCCCGGAAAGGCCCAATAGGTTTCCATCGGTGCCAATGCCTCGAACAGATCCTCTGCCTGTGACCGCAGCGTGGGGGAAATCCGCGCGGGGGCGTCACGGGACAGTTCCGCCGCCGCTTCGCGCAGGGCCGTCCAGCGGTCGGCCCGCAGTTGCGTGGCGGAATATTGATCGTGGGCAGGTGACATGGTTCAGGCTTTCTTACGGGTTGGCTGACACAGAACAGACCCGCGCAAGGTCGCAGGGTCCCGGACTGCGCCCGCCGCCAGTGGCGTCAGGGCGCGGCCCGTCGGCCATTTCGCGCGGACCATACCCCACGCTGACCCAAGTTGAAACCGCAGCAACCCGGAAACGCAAGCGGGCGGCCCCCTTCAGGGACCGCCCGCCTTTTATCGCGTCATTTTCTGGGTCAGCCTGCGGCAGTCTCCGACAGGGCTGCCGTCAAGGCCGCCTCGAACAGCGCGATGCCTTCGTCGATGATGGCGTCGCTGGCGGTCAGCGGCACCATGATACGCAGGGCATTGCCATGCAGGCCGCAGGACAGCAGGATCAAGCCGCCTTTCAGGGCATGGGCCACCACGCGTTTCGTCAGATCCGCGTCCGGCGCGCCGCTGGCCATGTCAGTCACGAATTCGACCGCAACCATGCCACCCAACCCACGGATGTCATACACGCGGTCGGGCGCGACCCTTTGGCCGATGTCCGCAAAGCGGGCCTTGAAGTGGTCGCCGATCGCGGTGGACCGGGCCAGCAGACCTTCGTCCTCGATCACGTCGATGGCGGCAAGGGCTGCGGCACAGGCGACGGGGTTGCCGCCATAGGTGCCACCTAGTCCGCCGGGGATCATCGCATCCATCAGGTCGGCACGCCCGATCACACCGGCAATGGGATAACCGCCCGCCATGGATTTTGCGACGGTGATCAGATCGGGCACGACGCCCGAATGTTCGATGGCAAACCACGCGCCCGTGCGCCCAAAGCCTGCCTGAATTTCGTCTGCAATCAGCAGGATGCCATGCTTGTCGCACAACGCGCGCAGCGCCTGCAGCATGTCGAACGGCACGGGGGTATAACCCCCCTCGCCCAGCACGGGTTCGATGATGATGGCGGCGATCCGTTCTGGCTGCGCGTCGGTCAGCATCAGGTTGTCCAGCGCCGTCAGGGCATCCTGCACGGTGATCCCGTCACGGGCATTGGGAAAAGGCGCGCGGAAGATGTCGGATGGAAACGGACCCACATCCTTTTTATAGGGGCTGATCTTGCCGGTCATGCCCAGCGTCAGCAGGGTGCGGCCATGATAGGCACCGGTAAAGGCGATGATGCCCGGTCGCCCGGTTGCGGCCCGCGCGATCTTGACCGCGTTTTCCACTGCTTCGGCCCCGGTGGTGACCAGCAGCGTCTTTTTCGGATGATCGCCGGGGGCCAGCGCGTTCAGCCGTTCCGCCAGTGCGACATAGGGTTCGTATTGCACGACCTGAAAGGAGGTATGCGTATAAAGATCTTCCTGCGCCTTGGCGGCGGCGATGACGCGCGGGTGGCGGTGCCCGGTGTTCAGCACGGCGATTCCACCCACGAAATCAATGAACCTGCGTCCTTCGACATCCCAAAGTTCGGCATTTTCCGCATAGGATGCAAAAATCGGCGTGGCCGATGACACACCGCGGGGCACAGCGGCGCTGCGCCGGGCCACCAGATCGGCGTTGCTTGCAGTTTGCCTTGCAGCCCCCGGCACCACGCTCAGCGGGGGGCGGGTGGCGTGCTGAACCGCAACATCATGGTGCGGTGCAGTGGTTTTGGTCGTCGTCGCCATGGTGCGGTCCCTTTGCAGGCTGCGGGGTTTCAGCGGTCGATGATGCGTTTAATATATTCTTCACCTCGGTCCTGATTGCCGATTTGCGTCATGGATGGCACAACAGCGACCTGCACAAGTTTTCGCTTGATTACCGGCCTGTCACCAGCCCTAAATGCGACCGGCGGCGGGATTGGTTCGTCGGCGGGGAAAGGTCAGCTTGCGTGGACATCGGCGAAAGGTTGCGCGGCTTGCGCGAACAGCACGGGTTGTCGCAACGCGAACTGGCCACCCGCGCCGGACTGACGAACGGCACCATCAGCCTGATCGAAAAGAACAAGACATCGCCTTCGGTTGCATCGCTGAAATCCCTGCTGGATGTCATCCCGATCAGCATGGCCGATTTCTTTACCCCCCCCGCCTGCCCCGACCCGCATCCGCCGCTGCATTTCTTCCGGGCCGATCAATTTGTCGAAATCGCACCGCAGGCACCGGGGCCAGACCCGCATGTGTCGTTGCGCCAGCTGGGGCGCAGCACCGATCACGCCCTGCAGGTATTGTATGAGACCTATCCCGCCGGTGCAGACACCGGACCCGGTCTGCTGACCCACGCGGGCGAAGAAGCGGGGATCGTCGTGCGCGGCACGATCGAGGTGACGGTGGCCGGTGAAACCGCCCTGCTGGGCCCGGGTGACGGCTACATCTTTGACAGCCGCCTGCCGCACCGGTTCCGCAATCCGGGGGCAGAATCAGGCGTGATCATCAGCGCATGCACGCCCCCCACGTTTTGAAACGGGCCCGCGCCGCAGGCTTGTCCACCGGCAGGCCGCCGGTGTTACCGCGATGCGTCGTCGCAGATGCGGATTTGCGGATCAAGGTTCGCATAGGCGGCTGCGCTGATCTTGTGGATCGCTGACGGCGGGATGAACTGCCAGTCCGCCACATAGCGCGCCTGCGCCTTGGCGCGCAGATACCGCGTCATCTGGTCGTTGCCGATCGGGCCAGTGTTCACATTCGACCCATGAAAACCGACATAGGCATCCCGGTCCAGACAGGCATTGGGCAAGGTGGTAAAGATCACGCAGGCCGACCGGCAGAACCCCCGGATTTCCACCCGTCCGCCCCAGGCCAGCAGGTCGGCGCGGTCTGCCTCTGCGCTGATCAGTTGCCCGCCGCCATCATTGTCGATGACATAGGGTTCGGCGACAGGCGGCGGACGCCGGTCGGTGCAAAGCCCCATATTGCAGGCGATGGCGAACCACAGCATCGGCATTGTCCTGACTGGCGGGGGCGGCGCCCCGGAATGGCTGCATCATCGCCCCCGGCCCAAGGCATTGCAAGCCGGCAGACCGTCCACCGGCAAAAGGGCGCAAGGGGGCCGCTGCCCCCTTGGCACCCCGGACAGATGCTTAGTCTGCCATGTCCCATGCGGTGGTAAAGTTGGACAGGACACCCGCCACAGCGGCCCGCGGTGCCGTGGATGTCACATGCGCCACCAGACCCAGTTTCTTGTCCTCTGACACCGAATCCACGTGGGCATCGACGCCTGCATCCTTCAATGCGGCGTCATAGACGCGAGTGATTGCGCGTTTGCGCAGATCAGGCTTGAAGATCTTGCCCACCGCCGTCTTTGGCAGTTCGTCGATGATTTCCAGATGCTTGGGGTGTGCGGCGCGTTCGTGGATGCGGGCCTTTGCGTATTCCAGCAATTCCGCCTCTGTCACCTTGGCCCCGGCGACCAGTTCGACATAGGCACAGGGCAATTCGCCCGCATGGGCGTCAGGCTGACCGATGGCCCCGGCAAAGGCGACCGCCTCGTGCCCGGCCAGCGCCTCTTCTATTTCTGCGGGGTCGATGTTGTGGCCACCCCGGATGATCAGGTCCTTGGCCCGCCCGGTGATCCAGACATAGCCGTCGGCATCGACACGGCCCAGATCGCCGGTGCGCAGGAATTCCGCGCTGTGGTCGTCGCCCGCATAGAACAGATTCCGGTTCTTGTCGGCCTCTGTATAGGTGTTGCCACGGAACACGCCGGGGCTGGACACGCAGATTTCCCCGATCTCATCGACGGCGCATTCGTTGTGACTGTCCACCCCCATGATGCGGACCCGCGTATGGGGGAATGGAATCCCGATAGACCCGACCTTCTTGTGGCCCGCCGGCGGGTTGATCGACACCAGACAGGTCGCCTCTGTCAGACCGTAGCCTTCGCAGATGGTGACGCCTGCGGCCTCCTCGAACCGGCGATACAGTTCCAGCGGCAACGGGGCAGAGCCACAAAACGCCAGTTTCAGACTGGAGATATCGGCATTCACCGGCCGCTGCATCAGCGCGGACATGGCGGTCGGCACGGTGATCATGAAGGTCACCTTGTGGCGTTCGATCAGTTTCCAGAAATTGTCGAAGACGCCGGCACCGCGATAGCCCTGCGGCGTGGGAAACACGATCTGCGCGCCCGATCCCAGCGACGCACCCAGCGACACGATGGTTGCAAACACGTGGAACAGCGGCAGCGGGCAAATCTGCACGTCCTTTTCCGTGAACAGCAGCCGCGCGCCCAGCCAGGCGTTATAGATGATGCCGGAATACTGGTGCTGCACGACCTTTGGCATGCCAGTGGTGCCGCCGGTGTGGAAATAGGCGGCGACGCGGTCAGACGCGCTGTCGATGAATTGCAGGTCCTTGGACTGCTTTTTCACAGCCTTTTCAAAGTCGATGATCTTGGCCGTGTGACCCGCCGGGTTCTTGGGCCGGATCATCGGCACGATCAGCTTTTTCACGCCGGTCAGATAGCGCAGCAGGTCCACTTCGACGACGTGCTGGACATTGGGGGCAAGGGCCGCCGCCGCCGCGGCCTTTTGTGCCACGTCGGATTTGGGAAAGGATTTCATCGTGACCAGCACCTTGGCCCCGGTTTCACGCAGGATGGCCCCGATCTGTTCGGGTTCCAGCAGCGGGTTGATCGGGTTCACGATGCCCGCAATCTGCCCGCCCAGATAAGTCAGCACCGCTTCGGTGCAGTTGGGCAGAAGATAGGCGACAACATCGCCTTCGCGCACCCCAAGGCTGCGGAACAGGTTGGCGGTCTGTGTCGTGCGGTCCAGCAACTGCGCCCATGTCAGGGTTTCCGCGGCCGCCTTTGGCCCTGATTCCAGCTGAAATGTCACCGCCGGGCGCGCGCCGAACCGGGCGGCGGTCTGCGTCAGCTGGGCAAAGGTCGTGACAGGCACATCCCGTTCGGCCCAGCTGGATTCGGCTTCGATGGCGTCGCGGTCCGCGTGGCCTGCATATCCCATTGTGTCCCTCCCAGAACATCTGCGGCCGTGGTCCGACCTGTCATTGCCTGCCGACTCTGGACGAAAAACGGGGGGGGTCGCAAGTCTGACGCCACGATATTTCTTATTCGGCGGCCATTCCTGCGGTAAATTGCAACCGCGCAAGCCGTGCATAAAGCCCGCCTTCGGCGACAAGAGAATCGTGCGTGCCGGTCGCCACGATTCGCCCACCGTCAAAGACAAGGATGCGGTCCGCCTTTTTCACGGTGGCCAGACGGTGCGCCACGATCAACGTGGTGCGGCTGCGGGCCAGATCATCGACCGCCGCCTGCACCAGACGTTCGCTTTCGGCATCAAGGGCGGATGTTGCCTCGTCCAGCAGCAGAATGGGGGCGTCGCGCAGGATGGCGCGGGCGATGGCGATGCGTTGTTTCTGCCCGCCCGACAGCATCACACCGCGTTCGCCCACATAGGTATCGTAACCATCCGGCAGCGCCGACAGGAACCCGTGCGCCGCAGCAGCAAGGGCTGCGGCCTCTACCTCTGCGTCGGTGGCGTCGGGGCGGCCAAAGCGGATGTTTTCCCGCGCGGTATCGCCAAAGATCACCGGGTCCTGCGGCACCAGTGCGATCTGCCGGCGAAAGGCACCGCGCGCCATGTCGCGCAGATCGACGCCGTCCAGCCGGATCGCACCAGCGGTCGGGTCATAGAACCGCTGCAACAGCTGAATGATCGTCGTCTTGCCCGCCCCCGACGGGCCGACCAGCGCCACGGTTTCGCCCGGCTGCACGGTCAGGCTGATGTGATCCAGCGCCGCGACCGCAGGGCGGCCGGGATAGCGGAAGGTGACATCGTCAAACACGATCTGCCCGCGCGCCACATCGGGGACGGCGACCGGGTCTGCGGGGTCGCGCACCGCATCGTCGGCGTTCAGCAGTTCCACCAGCCGTTCGGTCGCCCCCGCGGCCCGTTGCAATTCGCCCCAGACCTCTGTCAGGGCACCCACGGCGCCCGCGACCATGACGGCAAAGATCACGAACTGCACCAGCTCGCCCACGCTCATCGCACCGCTGCGCACGTCATGCGCCCCGATCCATAGCACGCCGACGATGCCCGCAAAGATCAAGAAGATCACGATGGCCGTCATCCACGCCCGCACACCGATGCGCGTCCGCGCCGCGACATAGCTTTTTTCCGTCACATCCCAGAAGGTGCGGCGGCTGATTTCTTCGTGGGTAAAGGCCTGCACGGTCTGCACGGACAAGAGCGCCTCGCTCGCATTTCCGGACGATTGCGCGATCCAGTCCTGATTTTCGCGCGACAGCTTGCGCAGGCGGCGGCCCAGCACCACAATCGGCACGATAACCGCAGGCACCAGCAGCAGGACCAGCGCCGTCAGCTTGAACGACGTGAACATCATCAGGATCAGCCCGCCGACAAAGATCAGCACATTGCGCAGCGCCACCGATACCGACGATCCGATCACCGACAGGATCAGGGTCGTATCGGTCGTGATCCGGCTTAACACCTCGCCGGTCATGATCTTTTCGAAAAAGGACGGTGACATGCCGATCATGCGGTCAAAGACGGCGGTGCGGATGTCTGCCACGACCCGTTCGCCCAACCGCGTCACAAGGTAATACCGCAGCGCCGTCCCGACAGCCAGCAGGGCCGCGATGCCCAGCGCCGCCGCAAAATAGCGGTCCAGCAGCGCACTGGCCCCGATGTCGAAATTGTCCACGACCTGCCGCACGGCCAGCGGCATGATCAGCGACACGATGGCGGTCAGCGTCAGCGCCGCCGCTGCAAGGGACATCATGCGCCCGTAGGGGGCCAGAAACGGCCACAGCTGACGCAGCGCGCCCATGTTCTTTGACTTGGCGCGTTCCGCGTCAATGGGTCTGGGCGCATCGGCCATGGCGGGTATCCTGTTTGCGTCCCGATGCTCTTAAATCCGCCGTTGCGCGGAAACAAGCCAAAGGCACTGCGACCCATTGCCAAACGGCAGGTGCAGTTGCATCGGAACTGGGGCGGATCGGTGGAGCGGGCGGCGGGAATCGAACCCGCGTCATCAGCTTGGAAGGCTGAGGTCTTACCATTACACAACGCCCGCGCGCTGATAGGCCTGTATATAGATGCGGTCCGGGGCGGCCTGCAACCCCGGATGCGGGTCTTTCCGGTCCGGGCTGCGATACCCTTGCGCCGGGGGACTGATTTCATGTCATATAATTGCCAAAATCCCGGATTAATCCCCAGCCTGTCAAAACCTGCATCCGTCCGACAGACAAAGGAACCCCGATGAAACCGATCCTTGCCGCCCTTGTTCTGGCCTGTCTGATGGCAACGGGCGCTGCCGCGCAAAGCTGTGGTCCCACCGATCACACATTAAGGGCAGAGGTCAGCGGATTTCTTCCCAAGGTGATGTATCTGTGCAGCGGGCAAAACGTCTATGTCGAAAACCGCAGCGGCAAGGACTGGAAGTTGAAATATACCAATGCCAGCGGTGTCGTGACCTATACCAACACGATCAGCAACACCGTGCGTTTCGGCCCGATCACGAACGCCGGCAACGGCACGATCACGGCCACGATCCAGACGACAAGCTCTTATCAAGAAAGATATCGCTGCGGCTGGTTCTATTGTTATCGCACCGTGACGGAAACCGTTGATTCAAATGCCTTTCCCAACGGCAGCACCGGCACCTTCACGATCGGAATGGCACCGGTCATCTATTGACCGGCACGATCAGGTCCGGCCCGGCGGCGCGGTTGGAATTGACGGCCGTGGAAACCGCGGTCAGGGTCAGGACGCCGTTCGCCACCGGTGTCATCAGCGGGGCGGCGCCGTGACCTGCCTCTCCCAGCCACAGGGGCCAGTCGGGTTTGTCGAGGATCACGGGCAGTCGGTCGTGGACCGGGGCCATATCCGCATTGGCACCACAGGTCACGACAGCGCAGCCTGTGACAGGGGTGTCGCCTTTGTCCCAGTCCTGCCAGATCCCGGCCATGGCCATCGGCGCGCCGTCCGTGCGGGTGACATAGAAGGGCTGCGGGGTCTGCCCTTTGATCCGGTGCCATTCATAAAACCCACTGGCGACAATCAGGCAACGCCGGGCCCGGACAGCGGCCTTGAAGGCGGGTTTTTCCGCAATGGTTTCCGACCGCGCATTGATCAGCAGCGGCCCGGCACCGGGGGTATCATACCACTGCGGAATGAAACCCCAGCGCATCGCCCGCAAGCGGCGCTGACCTGCCCCTGACACGACGACATGCACCGGCACCGTGGGACAGACGTTGTAATTGGGCAGTGCGGGCAGATCGTTCGACAGCACAGCGTCAAAGACCTGCGCCATCGCATCATGGGGAAGGGTTATCGCCATACGTCCGCACATGGATAGAATATAAGGTGGCGCTGCGGCGATGACCAGCACACCCGGTCGTCAAACGGCCCGCCCCGGCCAGTGCCGGAACGGGCCATCACAAGGTTGGATCAGTTCACAGTGATCCGGCCATCCGTATAGGGCTCGTACGCGTCGCCGGTTGCCGCGATGTATTCCGCCACGACATCGGCCAGATCGGGGCCGAAATCATAGGCGTTTTCCGCCGTGGTAAACATCGCATAGCCATCGCCGCCGTTGCGGACATAGTTGTTGGACACCACGCCATAGGTCGCTGCGGGATCAATCGGTGCGCCTGCGATGGTCACATCGCTGATCCGTGCGCCCACCTCTGCATCCGCATCGACCGTAAAGGTCATGCCCGCCACCTGCGGAAAGCGGCCGCTGACATCGGCCATCTGGCTAACACCGTTTTCTAGCGCATCCAGCAGCACCTGCCCTGTCACCTGAAAGGTGGACAGCGTATTCTGGAACGGCAGAACGGTCAGAACCGCACCTTTTGTCACCTCTCCTTCGTCGATCGACGCGCGGATGCCGCCGGAATTGGCAAAGGCGACCTGAATGCCCTGATCGGCCACGCGGGCCAGCATCGCATCGGCAATCAGGTTCCCGCCGGAACATTCCATGACCCGGCAGACATCGCGGTTGCCGTCGATGTTGGCTGCCGCCTCGCCGATGACCTCGTTGCGGATTTCTTCCAACGGTCCGGCCAGTTCAGCGACCATGTCGAGGGTCGCCTGATCCTCCTCTACGCTGACATCCAGCAGCATCGGTTGCCCGGTCGCTGCCGTCACCACACCGTCATCGTCAAAGGTCACGTCCAGCATGCCCAGATATTTGCCATAGGCATAGGCATGCACGATGGCCGTATCGCCCACCATCGTGGGATAAGGGCCTTTGGCGCCTTCCATATCGCCCAGCAGACTGTTGTCATGCCCGCCCACGATCACATCGACACCGGTCACGGCGGCGGCCAGTTCCAGATCGACGTTATAGCCGGAATGGGACAGGACGACGATCTTGTTGATCCCGTCCGCAGTCATTGCGTCCACTTCGGCCTGCACGGCGTCTGCTGGCGGGGTAAAGATGATGTTCGGACCGGGGCTTGCCAGTTCGGGGTTTGCAACCGGGGTCAGACCAATCAGGCCGATGCGTTCACCGTTGTTTTCAATGACGACGGATTTCTGGATCTTGTCGGTCAGCAAGGCTTCGCCGGTGATGTCGGCGTTGGCCATCAGCAGGGGAAATTCCACCGCATCGGCAAAGTCGGCCAGCACGTCCGGGCCGTCGTCGAATTCGTGGTTGCCCACAGCCATCGCATCATAGGCAAGGCTGTTCATCATGTCGGCGGTCATCGACCCTTTGTATTGCGTGTAAAACAGCGTGCCCTGAAACCAGTCACCCGCATCGACAAAGATCGTATTGTTCCCCGCCGCGCGGGCGCCGTTCACCGCCGTCACCAGACGGGCAGCACCACCGAAACAAGCGCCCGCTTCGGCGTCTTCGGCGCTACAGGGTCCGTCGGACCCGCTGATCGGTTCAAACCGGTCGTGAAAGTCGTTGGTGTGCAGGATCGTCAGGTTGAAATCGGCCGCAGCCGTCCCTGCGGTCAAAGCCAACATGGCTGTCGTGGACAAAATACGCGAGATCATGGGTCGTTTCCTTGCTTTCGGTCAGTCAGAGCATCAGCTTGACCGCGCCCTTTTTCAAAGTCAAACGCCGCAGCAGATTGCCTGACGTCACTTTGGCCGACGCCTAAAGTGGTGTTGTAACGTCCATATAACAGGCAGCGTCAAAACGGGCCTGTGCATGACGCTTGATTTCAGCAACCACCTGCGCCATCAGTCGCGCCATGCTGATTTATAAAATTCTGCGCGGACCCGAATGGGACGCCCTTGTGGCGGACGGATCAACGGCGGGCGCGCCGGTCGATCTGGCTGACGGTTTCATCCATCTGTCCACCGCGGCACAGGCGGCGGAAACGGCAGCCCGGCATTTTGACGGGGTGGACGGATTGTGGCTGATCGCCGTAGAGGCGGACGCGGCTGGCGCGGCCCTGCGCTGGGACCCGTCGCGCGGGGGCGATCTGTTCCCGCATCTGTACCGGCCCCTGCGGATGACGGATGTCGTCTGGCACAAACCCCTGCCGCTGGTGGACGGTGTCCACCGGTTTCCAGTGCTGGACTGATCCGGGATGTGGCGCCATCTGGAGGATGCAGGCCTTGCCGCCCTGCAGACGCTTGACCCGGAAAGGGCGCATGGTCTGGCCTTGCTGGCCTTGCGCGCAGGACTGGGACCGCGCGGCGGACCGGTCACCACACCCCGTCTGACGTGCCGGATTGCCGGGCTGGACCTGCCCAACCCGGTCGGCCTTGCTGCCGGGTTCGACAAGAATGCAACCGCCCTTGATGCGCTGTCGCGCTGCGGGTTCGGATTTATCGAAGTCGGCGCAGCGACACCCCTGCCACAACCGGGCAACCCCCGCCCCCGGCTGTTCCGCCTGCCGCGCGACCGGGCCGCAATCAACCGGTTCGGGTTCAACAACGACGGGATGGACACCATCGCAGACCGCCTGCGGGGTCATGCGGGCATTGTCGGCCTGAACCTTGGGGCCAACAAGACATCGACCGACCGCGCTGGCGATTTTGCCCGCGTGCTGACCGTCTGCGGGCCGCATGTGGATTTCGCGACGGTCAATGTGTCGTCGCCCAATACCGAAAGCCTGCGTGATCTGCAGGGCAAGGCGGCGCTTGCGGCACTCTTGGCCGGGGTGATGCAGGCCAATGCCGCCCTGCCCCAGCCGATCGCGATTTTCCTGAAGATCGCGCCCGATCTGTCCCCGGACGAGGTTGCGGACATCGCAAGCGTCGCCAATGCGTCCGGCATCGCAGGCCTGATCGCGACCAATACGACTCTGGATCGCAACGCCCTGCACGGCCCCCACGCCGCAGAGGCGGGCGGGTTGTCGGGGCAGCCTTTGTTCGAGAAATCAACCCGCGTGCTGGCGCAACTGGCGGGCCTGACGGATCTGCCCATCATCGGTGTGGGCGGGGTGGCCACGGCGGAACAGGCCTATCAGAAAATCCGCGCCGGGGCATCGGCGGTGCAGCTTTATACTGCGCTGGTGTATGGCGGGCTGCAATTGGTCGATGACATCGTGCGCGGGCTGGACGATCTGCTGGCGCGCGATGGTTTTGCCACCGTCGCGGCAGCCGTGGGCAGCGGGCGGGCCGACTGGACCTGATCGCCGCGCACCCGGTCTGAGGGCGGTGGCGGCGCGACGGAACGGACCGTCACGCGCCACCCTGTCCGATCATGGCCTGCAAACGCGTCCAGCGGACGTTTTTGCCTGACCCGTCAAAGCCCCTTGGCGCGGTAGCTGTCGGCAACCTTGCGGATCGACACGAGGTAGGCCGCCGTGCGCAGATCCTGCACGCCTTCGTGTTCGTGCCAGACCTTGCGCATGTCCTGATAGGCCGACCGCATGGTGTCATCCAGACCGGACCGCACCAGTTCCAACTCACCCGATCCGCGCAGATATTTCGTCTTGAAATCCGGTGTCATCGACCAGCGGTGTTCCAGCATGTCATCCAGACGTTCCAGTTCATCGACCAGCATCTGGTGGCGGGCCTCTTCGGCGCGGCGTTCCATCCGGCCAAAACGGATGTGGGACAGGTTCTTGACCCATTCGAAATAGCTGACCGTCACACCGCCCGCGTTGGCATACATGTCGGGAATGATGACGACGCCTTTGTTGCGCAGGATTTCGTCCGCGCCCGCCGTGGTGGGTCCGTTCGCTGCCTCGACAATCAGGGGGGCCTTGATGCGGTCGGCGTTGCCGATGTTCAGCACCCCTTCCAAAGCGGCGGGGATCAGGATGTCGCAGTCGTGTTCCAGCAGGGTCGCGCCCACCGTGTCGTGCAGGGCATCGGGATAGCCCGCGACGCCGCCATGGCGCGCGATCCAGCGTTTCACATCCTCGACGTCCAGACCCGCTGCGTCATACAGCGATCCATCGTGTTCGATGATTCCGGTGATGATCGCGCCGTCCTCTTCGGACAGAAACTTGGCAGCGTGATAGCCCACATTGCCAAGACCTTGGACGATGATCCGCTTGCCTGTCAGATCGCCGGTCAGACTGGCCTTGGCGATGTCGTCGGGGTGGCGGAAAAATTCGCGCAGGGCATATTGCACGCCGCGTCCCGTCGCCTCTGTCCGGCCCTGGATGCCGCCCGCATTGATCGGCTTGCCAGTAACGCAGGCCGCCCCGTTGATGTCGGTCGTGTTCATCCGCTTGTACTGGTCGGCGATCCACGCCATTTCCCGTTCCCCCGTCCCCATGTCCGGGGCAGGCACGTTCTGGGCCGGGTTGATCAGGTCGCGTTTGATCAGCTCATAGGCAAACCGGCGGGTGATCTGTTCCAGCTCGTGTTCGTCCCAGTCGCGGGGATTGATGCACAACCCGCCTTTTGACCCGCCAAACGGCGCATCCACCAAGGCACATTTATAGGTCATCAGTGCGGCCAGCGCCTCGACCTCGTCCTGATGAACGGACAGGGCATACCGGATGCCGCCCTTGACCGGTTCCATGTGTTCCGAATGGACCGCCCGGTAGCCGGTAAAGGTATGGATGCCCCCCCGCAGACGCACGCCAAAGCGCACGACATAGGTCGCGTTGCAGACCCGGATTTTTTCTTCCAGACCGGGGCTGAGGTCCATCAGCTTCACAGCGCGGTTGAACATGATGTCAACGGATTCACGGAAAGTCGGTTCTGCCTGTATGGAATCCTGAGCCGTCATGATGGGGGGGTCCTTCCTGTTTGCGGTCTGGCAGCTGCCGGGTTTGGGGCCGCTGGGCACCATCTAACCCGATTCGCGGTCCGGCCCAACACACCACGCACCTGCTGCCATCCGGTTAATCTGCTTGCAACCACAGATTGCAACAAAAAATGCGCTGTCGCGGGCGCGGAAACCATCGCCCAGCGCAATCGCAATTGTTTCCCCGCCGACCGGACAATCGCGGGTCGGGCCATGGCGCTGCCCTATTTTCGCCATGCGTGACTGGTCAATCTGTGCGGTGCAAAACGGCTGCCCAGCATGGCATTTCTGCATTGCACAAGGACAGGAGTAACGCATGACACGCCCAGATCACACTGTGCAACGGCCCGCCGACCATGGGCTGCCCAAGGCTGTCCTGCGGTTCGTGCGGTCCGAGGACGGCAACCTGTTCATCGTGTTTCTGCCGCTGCTGTTCATCATGCTGGCCTTTGGCGGCATGGCCGTGGATTTCATGCGGTTCGAGACAAAGCGCGCCATGTTGCAGGGCGTGACCGACCGTGCGACATTGGCTGCCGCAAATCTGGCACAGACCCAGGACCCAAAGGCCGTCGTTGTGGATTATTTCACAAAGGCCGGAATGGCAGACCAGTTGTCGGGTGACCCGGTCATTGATCAGACTGTCGGTCGCCGTCAGGTGTCGGTCAAAAGTGCTGTGGTCATGGACACGTTCTTTTTGCGGATGCTGGACGGCAAATTGCAGACATTGTCTGCAAATGCCACATCGACAGCCGTGCAGGGTGTCGGTGCCGTTGAAGTGTCGCTGGTCCTTGATCTGTCGGGGTCGATGTATAACGTGGTCAACGGCACGACCGAGCGGCGCATCGATCTGCTGCGGCCGGCTGCCGAAAACTTTATCAATGATCTGACAAAGCCTGAATTCCTGAACCGGATTTCCGTGTCGCTGGTGCCCTATTCCGAACAGGTAAACGTCGGGCCGACCATCTTCAACGCGCTGAACGTGAACCGCACGCATGCCTTTTCTCATTGTGTCGAATTACCGGGCAGCGCGTTCACCACGACGACGTTCGATTCGTCCACGACACTCACCCAGACGCAGGCGCTGCAAACGAACGCCTTTGGTTACGGCGGACCCAGTCCGCAGTGGACGACGGGCACCGGGTCAACGCGCGACTTTTACCGTGCCGATCACGATCAGCCCGTCTGTCCGCGCTTTACCTATGAACGCATCATACCGATCTCTCAGGACAAAACCCGGCTGGTCAATGCCATCCGCCTGATGCAGCCGCGTGCGGGCACGTCGATCTTTCTGGGGTTGAAATGGGGTGTGGCCCTGCTTGACCCATCGTTCCGCACGGTGACGGCCAAGCTGCCCACGGGCACGATTGATCCCGCCTTTGTCGGACGGCCTTTGGCCTATGATCCCGACAAATCGATCGGGGAATCGGTACGGACGCTGAAATACATGGTCCTGATGACGGACGGGTTCAACGATAACTCTTTCCGGCTGCAGCCCGAATTCTACGATGATCCGAGCGAGCGGTTTTTCTGGGCCAATCACAACTTCAGCTGGTTCATTAACAACGGGGCGTCGCCTTTGGGACCGAACTACTTTGCGACCGACACAGCCTTTGGGAATTTCACCACGCAGTTTTACACACGCGATCAGGGTGTCGGCTATATGCGGTCGATGTGCGATGCCGCACGCAATGCCGGGATCGTTGTCTATACGATTTCCATGTCGGGTGACGACACGTCGCCCGAAGCGATCAGCGGCCGGACAGAAATGTCCGCCTGCGCCTATAAACCCAGCTACTTTTTCGCCACCAGCGGCAGCAACCTGAACCAGATCTTTCAACAAATTTCCAGACAGATCACAGACCTGAGGTTGACGCAGTGACAGGCCGATCCCTTTTTGCACGGCTACGGCCCTTTGGGAAAAACGAAGACGGGTCAGCGACGCTGGAATTCGTCATCCGGTTTTCCGCGATCTGGATGCTGTTCACGATTTCGATTGAATCCGGCACCCTGTCCCTGCGCCATGTCATGCTGGAACGCGGGCTGGATCTGGCGGTGCGCGAAGTGCGTCTGGGCATCATGCCGGACCCGACCCATGACAAGCTGGTCCAGCGGACCTGCGATTTTGCGCCCCTGCTGCCGAACTGTCTGGCAAGTGTGCGGCTGGAAATGGTCGCTGCCAACCCCCGCGCTTTTGTCGCGCCCGCAGCAAATGTGCCCTGCATCGACCGCGCGGCCAGCGGGACCCTGTCCGTCAACCTGCCGGCGGGGGCAAACAATCAATTGATGATCCTGCGCGTCTGCGCCCTGTTCGAACCGATGCTGCCGTTTGCAGCCCTTGGCCGCACGCTGGTCGAGAATGGCATCGGCAATGAATATGCGCTGGTCGCCACATCCTCCTATGTGATGGAGCCGTTCAAATGAC
>JBBREW010000011.1:0-18833 GCA_038225335.1 Rhodobacterales bacterium | reverse complement strand
ACGGCGAAACCGTCCGCACCTTCGGCGACTTCCATGATCGTGACGCCCTGAATACCCTGAAGTTTCAGCACATCATCGGCATTCAGCGCGATGTCGGTGTCGTCCGTCGGCACGTTGATGCCCACATTGGCGTATTCATGGTTCACGGCGATGATCTGACGGCCATCGACGGTGAAGGCTTCCATGCCGTCGGTGTTTTCACCAAAGACGCGGGCGGCGGCGTCAAAGGCATGGCCATGCGCATCGTGATCGAAGGCGGGCGCGTCGGAAAACAGGGCGTCGCCCCATGATGCCACAACATTCCAGCGATAACCGTCCGGCACATGGATGGTGGCATCGGTCGCTGTGGGGATCGGGGTAAAGGCGAAACGCGAAAGAGCTGCGGCCTGTGCGTTTGCAGATGTCGATGACATCATGGTGCCAAGGCCCATGGCGGCTGCGCCGGACCCGAAGGCCACGATGGACCGCAGGAACCCGCGGCGCGACATCGCTGCGGCGACCACGTCATCGAATGCGACGGTTTCGGGGGCAGGGCGACGGGTTTCGTCAAACGCATCCCAATTCATTGGGGTGTATGGCTGATCTTTCATGGCTTGTCACTCCTCGGACACAGACGGTTGCTGATGTGGCGAAGAGGTAGCGACCCTGTATGACAGTCAGACGACGGTTCTGGATTTTATTGGCCGTGTCAGGGACGGGGTTTGTCGCGCAGGCGATCCTGCAGGAACGACAGGATACGGGCGACGACCGGCGCATGGTCCGAATTGCGCCGACAGATCAGCGCATAGGGGGCAACCGCCATGTCGGGCGCCACATCAAGGATGCGGATATCGCTGTTCAGCCGGGTGGGACTGACAAGGATATCCGCCACTGACCGGGCCACGGGGGCCACGACATTGGTGTCCGATATGATCCCAAGGGTCAGCAACAGCGACGACGTGGACAGCGTGCGCTGCGGCGGTTGCAAGCCCGCGTTCAGCAGATAAGCCTCTACCGCCTGACGCATCAGGCCGCCGGGGGCCTGCATCACCCAGTCATAGGCCAGCGTATCGGCGAGGGTCACAGGACTGCGGTGCATCAGGGGGTGATCCTTGCGCACAATGAGGGCGACAGGTTCAGGTCCGACCGGCTGCGCCGTCACATCGCGCGGATTGGTATTGGACAGGATGCGCCCCAGATAGAAATCAATGCGGTGGGCAAACAGGGCCTCTGCCAGCTTGTCCGACGTATCGACCATCACTTCGAACCCGATATCGGGATAGGTGACGCGCATGTCCCGGATCAGCGGCAGGATCAGTTCCAGTCCCGGACCCGTCACCGTGCCGATGCGGACCAATCCGCCGACACCGCGCCCCAGCAGCGACATTTCATCAAAAGCGACGTCCAGATCGTGCAACGCGGTGCGGGCGCTGCGGGCCAGAAGCGCCCCCGCCGCCGTCAGCACGACCCCGCGCGGGTGCCGTTCATAAAGCTGCGCGCCGGTCGTGCGTTCCAGTTCCGTCAGCATCCGCGACGCGGCGGGCTGGGTCATGCCGACCTGTGCCGCCGCACCGGAGATCTGCCCCAGATCTGCCACGGCGATCAGCAGGCGCAGTTGCGGCAGACGCAACCCGCGCTGGACAAGGTTTGCACCGGTGCTGCGCTGGGCCGCTGCGGTGTGTGGTCGGTTCATGTGGCGTTCCATTCTGCAGGGGTAAGGTGTTCGCGCTGTTCATACCATCTTTGGCATATCAAACAGCAAAAATTGCATTTGCGGGTTATATCCGATCAGGACAATGTGCTGCCACGCAGGCGACAGCCGTTCTGGCACAGACCCGCACTGCCGCACACAAACGCGCAAAGACCATTGGGGGGAAACTGATGGTCCACTGCGCAAGGGAGGACGACATGACACATTTGAAAAAGATGCTGGCGACAACCGCATTGGCCGCCATGGCTGCGGGCAGCCTGATGACTGCCGCGATGGCGCAGGATGCCGGGTTTGTCGGTATTGCGATGCCGACGAAATCCTCGGCGCGCTGGATCGCTGACGGCGACAACATGGTGAAGCAGTTTGAAGAAGCCGGTTATACCGTCGATCTGCAATACGCGGAAGACGACATTCCCAACCAGTTGGCCCAGATCGAAAACATGATCACCAAAGGTGTGGACGTGCTTGTGATCGCCGCCATCGACGGCACGACCCTGTCGAACGCGCTGGCGAATGCCGCCGCATCCGACATCGAAGTCGTGGCCTATGACCGTCTGATCCGCGACAGCGGCGATGTCAGCTATTATGCGACCTTCGACAACTTCAAGGTCGGCGTGCAACAGGCCACGACGCTGGTCGAGGGCCTGAACGCCCGGTTCGCCGATGACAAGCCGTGGAATGTGGAATTGTTCGGCGGCAGCCCGGACGACAACAACGCCTATTTCTTTTACGACGGCGCGATGAGCGTTCTGCAACCGATGATCGACGCGGGCGATATCGTGATCGGGTCAGGCCAGATGGGCATGGATCAGGTCGGAACGCTGCGCTGGGACGGGTCGGTTGCACAGGCACGGATGGATAACCTGTTGTCCGCCAACTATACCGATGCCCGCGTGCATGCGGTCCTGTCGCCCTATGACGGGTTGTCCATCGGTATCCTGTCCTCGCTGAAAGGTGTGGGTTACGGGTCCGGCGACATGGAAATGCCGATCGTGTCCGGTCAGGATGCGGAAATCCAGTCGGTGAAATCCATGATCGCGGATGAACAGTATTCCACGATCTTCAAGGACACCCGCGAACTGGCCCGCGTGACCGTCGGCATGGTGGAGGCGCTGTTGAACGACGGAGAGCCGGAAATCAACGACACCGAAACCTATGACAACGGCGTCAAGGTCGTGCCGTCCTATCTGCTGGAACCGCTGCCCGTGACCAAGGACAACTGGGAAGCAACCCTGCTGGACAGCGGTTATTATACCCGCGACCAGATCGAGTAATCGCGCCCGACGGGGCACGGCGCGGGGATCGTGCCCGCGCCGTCACCACAGGTCGCGGGTGCCGTGGGTGCGCGCGACCCTTTTTGACCATGACAACGGGGGGCGCCGTGTCGATACTTTTGGAAATGCGGGCGATCACCAAGGAATTTCCCGGCGTCAAGGCGCTGGACCGGGTCAGTCTGTCGGTGGCGACGGGCGAAATTCACGCGCTGGTCGGTGAAAACGGCGCTGGGAAATCGACCCTGATGAAGGTGCTGTCCGGCGTCTATCCGCACGGCAGCTATACGGGCGACATCGTCTATGACGGGCAGGTGCAGGAATTCGCCAGCATCCGCGATTCAGAGGCGCGAGGAATCATCATCATCCATCAGGAACTGGCGCTGGTGCCTTTGCTGTCGGTGGCGGAGAACATCTATCTGGGCAACGAACGCGCGACCCGCGGTATTCTGGACTGGCGCGCCACCCGCACGGGGGCGGCCAAACTGCTGGCGCGTGTGGGATTGCGCGAACATCCTGACACGCTTGTTGACGCGCTGGGGCTGGGCAAACAACAGCTCGTTGAAATTGCCAAGGCGCTGTCAAAGGATGTGCGCCTGCTGATCCTTGATGAACCGACATCCTCGTTGAACGAAACCGACAGCGCGAAATTGCTGGACCTGCTGCTGGAATTCAAGGCGCAGGGCGTCACGTCCATCCTGATCAGTCACAAACTGAACGAAATCAGCAAAGTCGCCGATACGATCACCGTGATCCGCGACGGGGCCGCCGTGTCCCGGCTGGATTGCCGCACCGGCATCAGCGAGGGTGACATCATCCGCGATATGGTCGGGCGGTCGCTGGACGACCGATATCCGCCCCGTGTTGCCACAGCCACGCCCCAGATCGCGATGGCGGTGCGCAACTGGTGCGTGACCCATCCGCTGCACAGTGACCGCCAGGTGGTCAAGGACGTGTCCTTTGACGTCAAAAAAGGCGAGGTGCTGGGCATCGCCGGGTTGATGGGGTCCGGGCGCACGGAACTGGCGATGTCCCTGTTCGGCCGCAGTTACGGCACCGGGATCACCGGGTCGGTGCAGATGGGCGGCGTCGATGCGGACCTGTCCACGGTGCGCCGCGCGATCAATTCGGGCCTTGCCTATGCGACAGAGGACCGCAAGACCTATGGCCTTGTGTTGGACGATACCATCCGCCGCAACGTGCCGCTGGCGAACCTGCCGGGGATATCCCGGCGCATGGTCGTCGATCCACAGGCAGAGGCAGAGGTCGCCACCCGCTATCGGGACCGGCTGAACATTAAGTCGAGCAGTATCGAGCAGGAAGCCGTGAACCTGTCGGGGGGCAATCAGCAAAAGGTCGTCTTGTCGAAATGGCTGTTCGCCGACCCTGACGTGCTGATCCTTGATGAACCGACCCGTGGCATCGACGTGGGTGCAAAGTTCGAAATCTATACAGTGATCCGCGATCTGGCCGCCGCCGGAAAGGCGATCATCGTCATCTCGTCCGAAATGCCGGAATTGCTGGGCATCACGGACCGTATCTATGTCATGAACGAAGGCCGCTTTGTCGGGGAAATGCCCACGGCAGACGCGAGCCAGGAAAAGATCATGGCCTGCATCATCAGATCGGGGAACCGCACATGACCCAGACCACAACCAATCCCGACACCGCCGATCTGCCGCCGGTCGCGGCGAAATCAAGCCTGTCGTTTCTGCGCCGCCACATGCGCGAATACGGAATCCTGTTCGCCCTGATCGCCATCATGGCGTTCTTTCAGGTGGCCACGGGGGGCATCCTTTTGCGCCCGGTGAACCTGACCAACCTGATCCTGCAAAACAGCTATATCATCATCATGGCGATCGGCATGTTGCTGGTCATCGTGGCGGGCCACATTGATCTGAGCGTCGGGTCCGTCATGGGGTTCGTCGGTGCGCTGGCCGCCGTGATGATCGTCAATTTCGACATCCCCTATATCATCGCGGCCTTCCTGTGTCTGGTCGCTGGCGGGTTGATCGGCATGGCGCAGGGGTTCTGGGTCGCCTATTTCAAAATCCCCAGCTTTATCGTGACCCTTGCGGGGATGCTGGTGTTCAAGGGGCTGACCCTGTGGTTGCTGGCCGGGCAATCGGTCGGGCCGTTCCCGGCCCAGTTCCAGCTGATCGCATCGGGGTTCATCCCCGATCTGTTCAACGGGGCGGAACTGAACCTCTTTTCGCTGGCAATCGGTGTGGCTGTGGCATCGGTGATCCTGCTGCTTGCGGTGCGCGCCCGATCAGAGGCCGCCAAGACGGGCAGCGTCGAAGAACCCTTTGCCTTCTTTGTTGCCAAGAACGGGCTGATCTTTCTTGCGCTGATCTACATGAGCTATCTGATGGCCGATTTCCGCGGTTTGCCCAATGTCTTCATCGTCATGGCACTGCTGATCGCGGTCTATTCCTTTGTCACCAGCCGGACGACCATCGGACGCCGCATCTATGCCATCGGCGGCAACGAAAAGGCAGCGATGCTGTCAGGGATCAACGCGCCGCGCCTCACGTTTCTGACATTTGCCAACATGGGTGTGCTGGCGGCGCTGGCCGGGCTGGTCTTTGCCGCCCGCCTGAACACCGCCACGCCAAAGGCGGGGGCGGGGTTCGAACTGGACGTGATTGCGGCCGTGTTCATCGGCGGCGCGTCGATGGCGGGCGGGGTCGGCACCGTGGTGGGGGCAGTCATCGGTGCCTTCATCATGGGTGTGATGAACAACGGCATGTCGATCCTTGGGATCGGCATCGACTGGCAACAGTGCATCAAGGGGCTTGTGCTGCTGGCCGCTGTTATTTTTGACGTGATGAACAAGAAAAAGGCCTGAACCATGCTGCTTTCACAATATCGCAACGCCGCCGGGCGCATCCAGATTGTCGCGCGCGACGGCACGCAGGCCTGCGATGTGGCGACGGATGTGTCGCTGTATGACCTTGCCCGCGACTGTGCCGGTGCGGGTGTCAGCCTGCGCGACCGGATCGGCCAGTTGGGCATGGGCGCTGTCGTGGACCTGGAGGCTCTTTATGCCGCGGGACAGATGTTGCCGCCGCTGTTCCACCCGGACCCCGCGCATACCTATCTGACCGGCACCGGGCTGACCCATCTGGGCAGCGCCGCGACAAGGTCCGCCATGCACGAAAAGGCCGACCGCGCGGAAACCGACAGCATGAAGATGTTCCGCTGGGGGGTCGAGCGTGGCAAACCCGCGGGCGAGGGTCCCGGCGTGCAGCCGGAATGGTTCTACAAGGGCAACGGCCATGCCCTGATCGCCCCCGGCGCGGCCTTGCCATCGCCCGCCTTTGCCGACGATGCGGGGGAAGAACCTGAAATCGCGGGGCTTTACATCATCGGGTTGGATGGCACGCCATACCGCGCCGGGTTCGCCATCGCGAACGAGTTTTCCGATCACGTGATGGAAAAGCAGAACTATCTGTATCTGGCCCATTCGAAACTGCGGGCCTGTGCGGTCGGGCCGGAAATGCTGGTCGGCGATCTGCCTGATGATGTGCAGGGGCGCAGCCGCGTGATGCGGGACGGGCATGCGATCTTTGACGCGCCCTTTGCCAGCGGCGAGGCAAATATGTCCCACACCATCGCGAACCTTGAACACCATCATTTCAAATACGGGATCTTTTGCCAGCCCGGTGATGTCCATATCCACATGTTCGGCACCGCCACACTGTCGTTCGCCACGGGCATCACCTGTCAGGATGGTGATGTTTTCGAAATCGATGCGCCGCCTTTCGGCTTGCCCCTGCGCAATCCGCTTGCGACTGAAGGCACACCATCAACGGCGCGCGTGCGCGTCGCCACACTGTAGGACCCTCCCATGACCTTTACACCCGCCCCGTGGCCCCGGACTCTCCGCTCTCAGGAATGGTATGGGGGCAACAGCCGCGACAACATCTATCACCGGGGATGGCTGAAGAATCAGGGTTATCCTGACGATCTGTTCGATGGTCGTCCGGTGATCGGTATCCTGAACACATGGTCCGACATGACGCCGTGCAACGGGCATCTGCGAGAGCTGGCCGAAAAGGTGAAGGCAGGGATCTGGGAAGCGGGCGGTTTTCCGTTGGAAGTGCCGGTGTTCAGCGCATCCGAAAACACGTTTCGCCCTACAGCCATGATGTATCGCAACCTTGCCGCCATGGCAGTCGAGGAGGTGATGCGCGCCCAGCCCATCGACGGTGCTGTGCTGCTGGTGGGGTGTGACAAGACCACGCCCAGCCTGATGATGGGGGCGGCCAGCACCGACATTCCGTCCATCGTCGTGACCGGCGGGCCGATGCTGAACGGCTGGTTCCGCGGCGAACGCGTGGGGTCCGGCACGGCCCTGTGGCAGATGAGCGAGGACATCAAGGCCGGCAAGATGACGCAAGAGGCGTTTCTGGAGGCCGAACAGGCCATGAGCAGGTCGTCGGGCAGCTGTAATACCATGGGCACCGCGAGCACCATGGCCAGCATGGCAGAGGCGCTGGGCATGGCCCTGTCCGGCAATGCGGCGATCCCCGGTGTGGACAGCCGCCGCCGTGTAATGGCGCAGTTGACCGGGCGGCGGATCGTGCAGATGGTGAAAGACGATCTGAAACCATCCGATATCCTGACGAAACAGGCGTTTGAAAACGCGATCCGCTGCAATGGTGCCATCGGGGGATCGACCAACGCGGTCATTCACCTGCTGGCGCTGGCGGGTCGGGTCGGCGTCGATCTGACGCTGGATGACTGGGACCGCTGCGGACGCGATGTGCCGACCATCGTGAACCTGATGCCGTCGGGCAAATACCTGATGGAGGAATTCTTTTATGCGGGCGGCCTGCCTGTCGTGCTGAAACGCCTGTCGGACGCAGGCATGCTGCATGACGACGCGCTGACCGTCAGCGGCACCACCATCGGGTCAGAGGTCGCGGGCGCGCAGAACTGGAACGAGGACGTGATCCTGCCCGTGGAACGCGCCCTTGCGGCGTCGGGCGGCATCGCGGTGCTGCGCGGCAATCTGGCCCCCAATGGTGCGGTGCTGAAACCTTCGGCTGCCAGCGCGCATCTGATGACCCACCGGGGCCGCGCCGTCGTGTTCGAGGATATCGACGACTACAAGGCGCGGATCAACGACGAGGATCTGGATATCGACGAAACCTGCGTCATGGTCATGAAGAACTGCGGTCCCAAAGGCTATCCGGGCATGAGCGAGGTCGGCAACATGGGTCTGCCGCCCAAGGTGTTGCGGCGCGGGATCACCGACATGGTGCGGATTTCGGACGCCCGCATGTCCGGCACCGCCTATGGCACCGTCGTGCTGCATACCGCGCCAGAGGCAGCCGCCGGTGGACCGCTGGCCGTGGTGCGCACGGGCGATATGATCGAACTGGACGTGGCCGCCCGGCGCATCCATCTGGATATTTCCGACGCGGAGTTGGCCGCGCGGCTGGCCGCATGGACGCCGCCCGCGCCCATGTTCACCAGCGGCTATTCCAAGATGTTCGTGGACCTTGTCGAAGGCGCGGACACCGGGGCCGATTTCGGGATTCTGCGGGGCTGCCGGGGCAACGACGTGCCGCGCGACAGCCACTGATGGCGGACAGGGGAACGACAGACGTGACAGCACAGCACACTCGCGGCGCAGGCGCAGGCGGCGTCGGGCGGCAATTGGTCGGCGAACCCATCGCCTTGTTGGGTATCGGCAAGATCGCCCGCGACCAGCATATCCCGGCCATCGCAGGCAGCGGCGCGTTTCATCTGGCCGCAACGGTCAGCCGGTCCGGTGGCGTGGACGGCGTGGAAAATCATGCGGATGTGGCGGCCTTGCTGGCGGCGCGGGCCGATATCCGCGCGGTGTCCCTGTGCCTGCCGCCGGTGCCGCGCTTTGACGTGGCGGTTGCGGCGCTGGCCGCAGGCAAGCATGTGATGCTGGAAAAACCACCCGGTGCCACCGTGTCAGAGGTGCAAAAGCTGGACCGCCTTGCGCGGGCCAAAGGTGTCACGCTGTTTGCCACATGGCATTCCCGCCATGCGGCAGGGGTGGCACAGGCCCGCGCCCATCTGCGCGACGCCCGGATCACGGCTGTGCGCATCGACTGGAAAGAAGACGTGCGCCGCTGGCATCCGGGTCAGGACTGGATCTGGCAGGCGGGCGGGCTGGGTGTGTTTGATCCGGGCATCAATGCCCTGTCCATCATGACCGAAATCCTGCCTGCGCCGGTGCATCTGACGCAGGCGACACTCGCCTTTCCTGAAAACCGCGATACGCCGATTGCGGCTGATCTGGTGTTTGCCGGACCTGCGGGGATGCAGGTCGCGGCGACGTTCGATTGGCGGCAGGACGGCCCGCAGACATGGGATATCGTGGTCGAGACCGCGACAGGTCAAGTGCGCCTGACGGACGGCGGGGCCGTGCTGCACATCGACGGGATGCGCCAGACGACACCGGAACAGGGTGAATACCCCGGCCTTTATCACCGCTTTGCAGAGCTGATCGAGGCGGGACAATCAGACGTCGACCTGAGCCCGCTGCAACATGTGGCCGACGCTTTTTTGCTGGGACGGCGCGATGTCGTCGCGGCTTTTCACGATTGAATACAAGGAAAACAACATGACACAGCTGACTGGACAACACCTGATCGACGGCGCTTGGGTTGATGGCGGCACGCCGTTTGCGTCCGACCCCGTGAGTGGCGATCCTGTCACCGTCTGGTCGGGTGGCGTGGCGGAAATCGACGCGGCGGTGCAGGCGGCAGAGGCTGCTTTTGCGACCTACGGCTGGACCAGCCGCGCGGACCGCGCCGATTTTCTGGATGCCATCGCCACTGAAATCGACGCCTGCGGGGCCGATCTGACGGCGTTCGGCAGTGCAGAGACGGGTCTGCCCGCCGCCCGGTTGGACGGAGAACGGGGCCGGACCTGCATGCAATTGCGTCTCTTTGCCGATCATCTGCGGTCCGGAGATTACCTTGATCGACGCCACGACGCGGCCTTGCCCGACCGTGCGCCCTTGCCCCGGCCCGCCTTGCAGATGGTGCAGCGCCCCCTGGGGCCTGTGGCCGTGTTCGGGGCATCGAACTTCCCGCTCGCTTTTTCGACGGCGGGCGGGGATACGGCGGCGGCCTTGGCGGCGGGCTGTCCTGTGATCTACAAGGGGCATCCGGGCCACCCGGCGACGGGCGAAATCGTGGCCCGCGCCATTGCTGCGGCAATCCGGCGCTGTGGCTTGCCTGCAGGTGTCTTCGGCTTCGTGCAGTCCAATTCCAACACCGCCGGAGAGGCGCTGGTCCGCCATCCGCTGATCCGGGCGGTCGGGTTCACCGGATCCTACCGGGGGGGCAAGGCGCTGTTCGATCTGGCGATGGCGCGACCGGAACCGATCCCCTTCTTTGGAGAGTTGGGGGCCATCAATCCGGTTTTCGTTCTGCCAGCCGCCGCTGCTGCGCGGGGCGCAGAGATCGGCACGGCCTGGGCTGCGTCCCTGACGATGGGCGTGGGGCAATTCTGCACAAACCCCGGTGTGATCGTCATCGGGGATGCACAGGCCGATCCCTTTGTCACAGCGGCCGGGACGGCGCTGGCGGCGGTCGGTCCGGCCCCGATGCTGACGGGGGGCACGGCGCAGGGCTATCGCGCGGGGGTGGATGCGGTCGCTGCCGCGCCGGGTGTCGCGTCGCTGGTGCAGGTGGCAGGCGATGGCAGGCAGGGTGGCCCCGCGTTGTTCGCGGTCAGCGGTGCCGACTGGTTGGCGAACCCCGATCTGGCGGCAGAGATGTTCGGCCCCGCCGGGATCATCGTCCGCAGCGCATCCGACGAAGAAACGCTGGCCATTGCCCGGGGTCTGCACGGGCAACTGACCTGCACCCTGCAGATGGACGATGGCGACACGGGGCTGGCGCAACACCTGGTGCCGGTGCTGGAACGCAAGGCCGGGCGGTTGCTGGTGAATGGTTTCCCCACAGGGGTCGAGGTGGCGGATGCGATGGTGCATGGCGGTCCCTTCCCGGCCAGCACGAATTTCGGTGCAACCTCTGTCGGGACCTTGGCGATCCGGCGCTTTCTGCGGCCGGTGTGTTACCAGAACATGCCAGCGGCGCTGTTGCCCGCCGATCTGTTGGACGCCGATCTGCAGGACGCCTGACGGTCGTCAGCCTGACGGCAGACCGGCAGAGGGTGTGACGGGGATTGCGGGTGCGGCATCCGGTCGCAACAGACCGATCAGCAACCGGCGCAACCCTTCGGGCCGGGAGGGTCTGACGCTGCCTGTGGACAGGCCGAGCAGCCGGTCGCAGGCGGCCCCTTCGGCGCGCAGGCGATCATCCACCCGGGCGATGGCGGCGTCGATCTGCCCTGCGGCCATCAGGGTCATCGCATCGGCCAGCACGGCCACATGACCCTGGCTGAGGTTATAGATCATCTCTGCCGTGATCTGCACATCCGGCACGTCAAAGATGCCGGTTTCGACGCCATCCTCGATCAGGGCCAGCAGGGCGGGCATGACAGAGGCCTGTGTCGCCACAAAGATGCGCCGCACCAGTTCGTCGTTGCCGGGCTGAACCAGGATATCCATCAAGAACCGCATGTTTTCGATGTTGTCCGATTGCCACTGGATGGATGCTTCGACAAAGGCGTTCAACTGCGCCAGCGCATCGTCTTTTGTGTTGTCGCGGGCCAGTTTGCCAGCAGCGAGGGACATATCGGCCATCCGCCGGACGATGGCGGTCAGCAGATCCTCTTTGGCGGCAAAATGGTGGTAGAAGCCGCCTTTTGACAAACCAGCCGCGTCCAGCACGTCCGACAGGGTCACAGCCGCCCAACCCCGCGTGACGAACAGGGTCTGTGCCACGTCAAGGATCGCTTCCCTGCGGTCTTGGGGTGAC
The DNA here is from genome assembly GCA_038225335.1 of Rhodobacterales bacterium. Taxonomy (GTDB): domain Bacteria; phylum Pseudomonadota; class Alphaproteobacteria; order Rhodobacterales; family Rhodobacteraceae; genus Loktanella. The sequence continues at coordinate 6,990 of JBBREW010000011.1, read as the reverse complement.
AGGCGGCGGCGGGCGGGTCTGTCCGTGTCTGGCATCCGTGGTGTCATCCTGTTGATTGTTTTTGGTGCAACCTTCCCACGTCATCCGGACGCCGCACCGCTGGTGGGGTGACAATCGCAAAAGTGCAACCTTAAACCAGTGTCCGCCCCTTGATTACCGACCGAAGGTCTGTATGTGAAGCGCTAACACCCCGGCGGCTGGAATGGAACCGACACAAATGACTGATACCCCTTCTGTGCCGACGCAAACTGCCGCCCCGGCTGCGACCGCTAAAGCGACCCCGACATCGACACCACCGGCGGCCCCGCGCACCACAGCGGCCCAGCCCATCGCATTTGAATCCGACCGCGGTGCATCGCGGTCGATCTGGATCGCGCTGGCGATGCTGCTGGCGATTCTGGGTTGGATGGGCAGCGGGTTCATCCTGCCTGCCGCAACACCGGCGACGCAGGAACAGGCGGCAGAACCGCAGGCCCCCACCGTTATGGTGCGATCCTCGACCGCCGAAGACGTGACCCTGATTTTCGGTGCAGAAGGACAGGCCCAGCCGGACCGTGATACCAACATGCGGGCCGAAACGTCGGGGACCGTCGTCGAACTGCTGGTGCGCAAAGGCGACGCGGTCGCTGCGGGTGACGCGATTGCACGCCTGTCGTCCACCCGCGCCGTGGCCGATCTGACCCGCGCCCAAGAGGAACTGGCACAGGCACAGCGCGAATTTGACAATGCACAGGAACTGTCGGCCCGGGGTGTGGCGACCGCGGACCGGGTGTCGGCGTCCCGTTCGGCGCTTGCCGCCGCGCAGTCGCAGGTCACCGCAAGCGAACAGGCCTTTGAAGATCTGACCATCAAGGCGCCGTTTGACGGGCGGATCGAAACGCTGGCGCTGAACAGCGGCGAATTCGTCACCGCCGGCGAGGAAGTGGGCCGGATCGTTGACAACATGCCGCTGACGGTCGCCATTCAGGTGCCGCAACAGGCCCTGAACAAGATCCAGAACGGTCAGGTGGCGACGGTGCGGTTCATCACCGGTGAAACCCGCGAAGGCGTCGTGACCTTTGTCGGCACCTCTGCCGCTGCGGCGACGCGGACCTTTCTGACCGAGATCGAAATCCCCAACGCAGACGGGGCAATCCCGGCGGGCCTGTCGGCAGAGATCGAGATTCCGACCGGCACGGCGCAGGCCCATTTTGTCGAACCGTCGATCGTGTCGCTGAACCCGCAGGGTGATCTGGGGGTCAAGACGGTAGAGGACGGCAAGGTCAGCTTCTACCCCATCACGATCGTGCGGGCCGAGTTGGAAGGTGTCTGGGTCGAAGGTCTGCCACCCTCGGCGCAGATCATCACCATCGGTCAGGGATTCGTGCGCGAAGGCGAAGCGGTCAATGCCCAGTCCAACAACAATGCAGAACTTGCCAACGCCGCCGCCGCTGCGGAGCAACCGGAATGAAAAGCCTGATCGACGCCGCCTTTTCGCGGACCCGCGTCATCGTCCTTGCCTTGGTGATGATGCTGGCGGTGGGTGCGATCGCCTATATCTCGATCCCGAAGGAAGCCAATCCAGAGGTGCCTTTGCCGCTGGTCTACGTGTCCACCGGCATCGACGGCATCAGCCCGACCGATGCGGAACGCCTGCTGCTGGAACCGATGGAGGCCGAATTCGGCGCCATCGAGGGTCTGCAAAAGATGTCGAGCGAAGCATCGGAAGGTTTTGCCAGTGTGCAGCTGGAATTCGCCGCAGGCGGTGACACGGACGATGCGCTGGACAAGGTGAGGGAAGCCGCCGACCGCGTCGAAGCCGATCTGCCCGATGCCGCCTATGCGCTGAACGTCACCGAAATCAACACGGCCTTGTTTCCTGTCATCACGGTCATCCTGTCAGGTCCGCTGCCGGAACGCACGCTGAACGATCTGGCCGACACGGTGCAGAGTGCTGTGGAATCCCTGCCCGGTGTGCTGGAGGTCGATATCGGCGGTGCGCGGGACGAGTTTCTGGAAGTGCTGATCGATCCCACAGTGTTCCAGACCTATGACCTGAGCTTTGACGCGCTGATCAGCCAGTTGCAGCGCAACAACCAGCTGATCGCGGCAGGTGCCATCGACACCGGCGGCGGGCGCATCGTGCTGAAGGTGCCCGGTCTGATCGAGGATGTATCGGACGTGCTGTCGATGCCCGTCAAGGTCGAGGGCAACACGGTTGTCACCTTTGGCGACATCGCCACTGTGCGCCGCACGTTTGAAGACCCCACAAGTTTTGCGCGCATCGGCGGTCAGCCCGCGCTGGCGCTGGAAGTCAAGAAAAGGTCCGGGGCCAATGTGATCGACACGGTCGAGGCAACCCGGCAGATCATCGAAACCCTGCGCACGGACTGGCCCGATACGGTCAGCGTCACCTATTTGCAGGATCAGAGCGAACAGGTCAAAACCCTGCTGTCCGATCTGGAATCCAACGTGATCGCGGCGATCATCCTTGTGATGATCGTCATCGTGTTCGCCCTGGGCGTGCGATCCGCGATTCTGGTGGGTCTGGCCATTCCGGGTGCGTTTCTGGCCGGTGTGACCGCCCTGTGGGCGATGGGTTACACGATGAACATCGTGGTGCTGTTCGCGCTGATCCTTGTGGTCGGCATGTTGGTGGACGGGGCCATTGTGACCGTGGAACTGGCTGACCGCCGGTTGCAGGAAGGCGACACTCCGAAAGAGGCCTATGCCCACGCCGCCAGCCGCATGTCATGGCCCATCATCGCATCGACGGCGACCACGCTCAGCGTGTTTTTCCCGCTGCTGTTCTGGACAGGGCTGGTGGGGGAATTCATGAAATACCTGCCGATCACCGTGATCCTGACGCTGTCCGCGTCGCTGTTCATGGCGCTGATCTTTATTCCCGTTGTGGGTGGCGTCATCGGCAAACGGCAACCGCAGACGGCCACGGCAAAGGCAGCCCTTCACGCCGCAGAACTGGGCGATCCGCGCGATATCGGCGGGTTCACCGGTGCCTATGTGCGCTTGCTGGAAAGGGCCGTTCTGCGGCCATGGACGACCTTTGTCCTGTCAGTGGCGCTGCTGTTTGGCGGCTTTGCGCTGTATGGGGAATTCGGGCGGGGGGTGTCGTTTTTCCCCTCTGTCGAACCGGAGTTCATGCAGGTCGAGGTTCGTGCGCGCGACAACCTGTCGATCTATGAACGCGACACGCTGGTCCGTCTGGTCGAGGATCGCCTGCTGGGGCAGCCCGGCGTGGACAGCGTCTATGCGCGGTCCACCCTGTCCGCCGGTCAGGGCGACGAAGAGGTCATTGGCACCATCCAGCTTGATCTGGCGGATTGGGACACGCGCGCACCCGCCGCCGAGATCGGCGCCGACATCCGGGCCACCATGGCGGATATCGCCGGGATCGACGTGCAGGTGCAGACCGAAAGCGGCGGTCCGACCAGCGGCAAGCCCGTCAGCCTGCAGGTGACGGCAAGCACGCCAGAGGCGCAGACGCAGACCGCCGAACAGGTGCTGGCGATCATGAACCGCATCGGCGGATTTACCGATGTGACCGACACACGCCCCCTGCCGGGGGTCGAGGTCGCCATCGACGTCAACCGGGCCGAAGCGGCGCGGTTCGGGGCCGATATCAGTCTGCTGGGACAGGCGATCCAATTGCTGACCCAAGGGATCACCGTCACCGATTATCGCCCCTCGGATGCGGATGGCGAGCTGGACGTGCGTGTCAGGTTCCCGTCCGACGCGCGGTCGCTGGCAGAGCTGGGCAACCTGCGGGTGCCGACCTCTGCCGGGTTGGTGCCGATTTCGAACTTTGTGTCGTTCAGTCCCACGGAACGGGTCGGCGTGATCCGCCGCATCGACGAGGCCCGCGTCACGACGATCGAGGCGAACGTGGCACCGGGTCTGTTGGTCAACGATCAGATTTCCGCGCTGCAAACCGCGTTGACCGATGCCGACCTGCCCGAAGGTGCCGCCTATTCCTTTGCGGGCGAGGCAGAGGATCAGGCCGAATCGATGATATTTCTGGTCAGTGCCTTTGGCGCGGCCATCGTGTTGATGTTCGTGATCCTGCTGATCCAGTTCAACAGTTTCTATCAGGCTGTTGTGGTGATGAGCGCGATTGTCTTTTCCATCGCGGGGGTGCTGCTGGGCCTGATTGTCACCGGACGCCCCTTCGGGATCGTGATGGGCGGGGTCGGGGTGATCGCGCTGGCCGGTATCGTGGTGAACAACAACATCGTGCTGATCGACACGTTCAACGACCTGCGCAAATCCGGCATGCCACCTCAGGAAGCCGCTTTGCGCACCGGTGCGCAGCGGTTGCGTCCCGTCGTGCTGACATCCGTCACCACGGCGCTGGGGCTGCTGCCGATGGTGATGGGCATGAACATCGACTTTTTCAACCGCACCGTCGTGTTCGGGGCACCGTCCACGCAATACTGGACCGAACTGTCCAGTGCGATTGCAGGCGGGCTGGTGATTGCGACGGTGCTGACGCTGGTCGTGACGCCCGCCATGCTGATGCTGCGGGACAGCCACGCGCCCAAAGTGCGACCCGCCTGACCGACACTGCGGTGCCGCCATTGCCACGGTCGCCAGCGACCGCTAGGCAGATGCCGGGCCATTGGTGTATGACCCTGCAAAGGCTTTCCCATGCTGCGACAATTCTTTGCCTATTACCGCCCGTTCATGGGTCTGTTCTGGCTGGATTTCGGCTGCGCGGTGCTGTCGGGGTTGCTGGAACTGGTCTTTCCACTGGCTGTCGCTGCCTTTATCGACCACCTTTTGCCGCTGGGTGACCTGCGGCTGACCGTGCTGGCGGCGGTGGGGCTTTTGGTGATCTATCTGGTGAATACCGGGCTGATCGCGACCGTGATCTATTGGGGGCACCGCCTTGGCATCAACATCGAAACGACGATGCGGGCAAAGGCGTTCAACCACCTGACGCGGCTGTCGTGGCGCTGGTATGATACGGCGGCCACGGGCAAGCTGGTCGCCCGCGTGACCCGCGATCTGGAAGAAATCGGCGAGGTCGCGCACCACGGACCAGAGGATCTGTTCATCGCCCTGATGACCTTTGCCGGGGCGTTCATCCTGATGCTGAACCTGCACAGGGAACTGGCCCTGATCACCATCGCCATCGTGCCGCTGACGGTCTGGCTGACCATCGTCTATGGCGGGCGCATGACGGCGGCGTGGCACGCGATCTATGCCCGCGTCGGCGCATTCAACGTGCGTCTGGAAGAGGCGATCGGCGGCATCCGTGTCGTGCAGGCCTTTGCCAACGAGCGTCACGAGGAACGCCTGTTCGCCCATGACAACGACCGCTACCGCACGACGAAACTGGACGCTTACCGCATCATGGCTGCCGTAAGCGCGATCAATTACATGGGGATGCGGTTCATTCAGGTCGTGGTCATGGTTGTCGGCGCGGCCTTTGTGCTGAACGGGTCGCTGACGACCGGGGCTTTTGTCGGGTTCCTGCTGCTGGTCAATGTGTTCTTCCGCCCGCTGGAAAAGATCGCGGCCGTGGTCGAAACCTATCCGCGCGGGATCGCCGGTTTCCGGCGCTATCTTGACCTGCTGGCGATTGCGCCGGATGTGCAGGACGCGCCGGGGGCAAAACCGGTGGCGTCCCTGCGCGGCGAAATCAGTTTTGAGCGGGTGGAGTTCGCCTATCACGACGACCGGACCGTGCTGCATGATATCTCCTTTACCGTGGCGCCGGGGGAAACCGTGGCCTTTGTCGGCGCATCGGGTGCAGGCAAGACGACACTGCTGGGCATGGTGCCACGGTTCTATGAACCGGTGTCGGGCGTCATCCGCATCGACGGGCTGCCACTGTCCGCCATGACGCTGGACAGCCTGCGGCGGCATATCGGGTTGGTGTCGCAGGACATCTTTCTGTTTGGCGGCACATTGCGCGACAACATTGCCTATGGCCGTCTGGACGCGACAGAGGATGATATCCGCCGGGCCGCAGATCAGGCGCAGCTGACCCCGATGATCGCCGAAATGCCCGACGGGCTGGACACCATCGTCGGTGAACGGGGCGTGATGCTGTCCGGGGGGCAGAAACAGCGTGTGGCGATTGCCCGCGTGTTCCTGAAAGACCCCCCCATCCTGCTGCTGGACGAGGCGACATCCGCCCTTGATACCCAGACGGAACGCGACATTCAGGCGGCGTTGCAGCGGCTGTCTGCGGGGCGCACGACGCTGGTCATCGCGCACCGCCTGTCCACCATCCGCGATGCCGACCGCATCATGGTCATGCAGGCGGGCCGCATCGTCGAGGAAGGCAATCACGCCACCCTGACGGGCCGCAACAGTATCTATGCCGCCATGGCGGGCTGATTACGCCTGCCAGATGATCTGACCATCGGACAGGGTGATTGCCGCCCGCGCGGTATCCACCCTGTCCGGGTCCATCGCCGCAAGGTCGTGGTCCATGATGACGATATCTGCCAGCAGCCCCGGTGCGATCCGCCCCAGCCGGTGTTCGTCAAACCCCGCATAGGCACCGCCGCGGGTATAGTCGCGCAGCGCCTGATGCAGCGTGGACCGGTTGTCGGGGCAGTCCGGCGACAGGGCAGGCCGCATCATCGCGGCCTTCACGTTTCGCATCGGGTCGATGTCGGTCACGGGCCAGTCCGACGCAAAGACGATGGGCACCCCCGCGTTGCGCAGGGCTGTCACAGGAAAGGCTTGGGGCCAACGGGCCGGTCCCACCTTGCTGCGCCACGGTTCAACGGGGAAATCCATCGCACCGGGCGGGTGTGACGGCTGCATGGAGGCGACAACCCCCAGATCCGGGATGCGGGGCAGATCATCGGGGTGCAGCAGTTCGATATGTTCGATCCGGTGGCGGCTGTCGCGCGGACCGTTGGCGGCGCGCGCCGCGGCATAGCCATCCAGCACCCGGCGCACGGCCCCGTCACCGACCGCATGAACGCTGATCTGCAAACCGTCCCGGTCCGCCTGCGTGGCGATCGCGGCAAA
>JBBREW010000010.1:0-19050 GCA_038225335.1 Rhodobacterales bacterium | reverse complement strand
GATCATGCGCCAAGCGTCTGGCGCAATTAGAAAAAGTAGTATCGTCTGCCAAGTCTAGTGGAAGTCGCGGCTTTTGGGAATGACCCGCACGTCGCGGGGATGCTGGCGGCCGCCGTTGGGGGCCTGCGGATGGGTCACTTCATCGCCACGGCCCATGGCCTGTGGCATGGCACCCGGTGCCAGCCGCAGCAGGGCATCGGACCGGTCGGTCAGCGACCGCGCCACGATGTGGATGATCTCGACATCGCGCTGCACGTATCCTTCGACCACCAGCAGGCGCGACTGCATGACCGCCTTGCGGAATTGGGCCATGACGGTGGGCCAGATCACAAGGTTGGCGACACCGTATTCATCCTCCACCGTGACAAAGCAGACGCCCTTGGCGCTGCCCGGCCGCTGGCGGATCAGCACAAGCCCCGCCAGTTTGATATTGCGGCCTTTGTTGAAATTATTCAAGTCATCGGTGCTTGAATACCCCTGATGGGCCAAGCTACGTCGTAAAAATGACATCGGATGCGCCTTCAGTGACAGGCGCATGGTCTGGTAATCGGCCACGACCTGTTCGCAGATCGGCATCACAGGCAGGGGGACAGGCACCTCTGCCCCCTCGTCGCGCTGATCGCGAAACAGCGGTAGGTCGGGGGCATCGCGCAGCGCCTTGGCCTCCCACAGGGCCTGCCGGCGGTCGATCCACATGGACCGCACCGCGTCTGCCTCTGCCAGACGGCGGATATGGGCGGCGGACAGCCCGGCGCGCGTTTGCAGCGCGATCAGATCATCAAAGGGCGCATCGCGGGCGGCCATGATGCGCGCCGCCGTGTCCGCCCGCAGCCCGCCGATCTGGCGCAGTCCCAGGCGCAGCGCATGGCCCCCCCGATAAGGTTCCAACGTGCTGTCCCAGTCGGAAAAGTTTACGTCCGCAGGCTGCACCACGACCTGATGGTCGCGGGCATCGCGCACCAGTTGCGCCGGGGCATAGAACCCCATGGGCTGGGAATTGAGCAGCGCCGCACAGAATACCGCGGGATAATGGCATTTCAACCAGGCAGAGACATAGACCAGCTGCGCAAAACTGGCCGCATGGCTTTCGGGGAAACCATAATCGCCGAACCCCTTGATCTGGTTGAAACAGCGGGCGGCGAAATCCGCGTCATAGCCCCGTGCGACCATCCGGCCCACCATCTTGTCCTGCAACAATGCGATGGTGCCGCGCGACCGGAATGTGGCCATCGCCTTGCGCAACTCGTTCGCCTCTGCGGGGGAAAACCGGGCGGCGTCGATGGCGATCTTCATCGCCTGTTCCTGAAAGATCGGAACGCCCAATGTGCGGCCAAGGATCTTTTTCAGCTCCTCCGGGTCATGCGGCGCGCCGGGGCTGGGATAGCTGACCGGCTCTTCGCCCGACCGCCGCCGCAGATAGGGATGCACCATGTCACCCTGAATGGGGCCGGGGCGCACGATCGCCACCTCGATCACCAGATCATAAAAGGTGCGGGGCCGCAGACGTGGCAGCATGTTGATCTGGGCGCGGGATTCAACCTGAAACACCCCGATGCTGTCGCCCTTGCACAGCATGGTATAGACGCGGGGGTCCTCTTGCGGGACGGTCGCGAGTGTCCAGTCGTGGCCGTAATGCGCCCGGATCAGGTCGAAACACTTGCGGATGCAGGTCAGCATCCCCAGCGCCAGAATATCGACCTTGAGGATGCCCAGCGCGTCGATATCGTCCTTGTCCCATTCGATAAAGGTCCGGTCCGGCATTGCCCCGTTGCCGATCGGCACGGTCTGCGTCAACGCCCGTTCGGTCAGGATGAACCCGCCGACATGCTGGCCCAGATGGCGCGGCATCCCGATCATCTGCCGCGCCACGATCAGGGTGCGCCGCAACAGCGGATCGTTCAGGTCCACGCCCGCCTCTGCCGCATGGCTTTCGCCGATATCCGTGCCCCAACTGCCCCAGACGGTTTTCGCAAGGGCGGCTGTCACATCCTGCGACAATCCCATGACCTTGCCGACCTCGCGGATGGCACTGCGCGGGCGGTAATGGATAACGGTCGCGCACAGGCCCGCCCGGTCGCGGCCATATTTGGCGTAGATATGCTGGATCACCTCTTCGCGACGTTCGTGTTCGAAATCCACGTCGATGTCGGGGGGCTCGCGGCGTTCCTCGCTGATGAAACGCTCAAACAGCAGGGCATGCTGGGCCGGGTCCACCGCCGTGATGCCAAGAACATAGCAGACGGCGGAATTGGCCGCCGATCCGCGCCCCTGACACAGGATGTCCCGGCCCCGCGCGAACAGGACAATGTCGTGGATTGTCAGGAAATACTGCGCGATCTTCAGCTTGGCGATCATCGCCAGTTCCTTGCGCAGGGTCGCTTTTGTCTCCTCTGCCACACCTTGCGGATAACGGGTTGCCGCCCCCTCCCAGGTCAGCTTTTCCAGATGGGCCTGCGGCGTGCTGTCCTTGGGGATCACTTCAGAGGGGTATTCATAGGCCAACTCCTCCAGATCGAACAGGCAGGCGTCGGCCACCGTGCGCGTGGCGGCAATGGCATGGGGCCATTCGGCAAACAGGGTCTGCATCTTTGCGGGCGATTTCAGATGCCGTTCACCGTTTGCCTCCAGCAGGTAACCTGCCTGCGCCAGCGTGGTTTTTTCGCGGATGCAGGTCATCACATCCTGCAAGGGGCGACGCGCGGGCGCATGATACAGCACATCGTTTGTCGCTAGCAGGCGCAATCCGTTCTGCCCCGCCATCCGGTCCAGCCGCGTGATCCGCGCCCGGTCGTCCCCCCGGTACAGGAAACTGGCCGCCAGCCACTTCAGGCTTGGCAGCGCCTTGATCAGTCGCGGCAGGGTGCGCGCAAACCCCCGCAGATCGCGGGGCGGCACGACGATCAACTGGATCCCGTCACTCTGGGCTGCAAGGTCCGCCAGCGTCAGGTCGCAGACCCCCTTGGCCTGCCACGCCCCGTCCGGGTCGTGCCGCCGCCCCTTGGAGATCAACTGCGCCAACCGGCCATAGCCCGCCCGGTTGCGCGGATAGGCCAGAAACGTCTCTCCGCCCACCAGCGCGATGCGGGCACCGATGACGGGCCGCATGCCGGTTTTCTTTGCCTCTGTGTGGATGCGGACCACACCGGCCAGGGAATTGAGGTCGGCCACCCCCATCGCGTCATAGCCCAGCGCCCAGGCTTCTGCGGCCAGATCTGCCGCGTCAGAGGCACCCCGCAGAAAGGAGAAACAGGTGAAAATGCCCAACTCGACGTAAGGTGCCTTCGGGTTCTTGGCGTAAATGCCATCCTCTGGCAGGGTGTGCCGGGGATGGGTGTGATCGTTTTCAGGCACCGGGGGCATCCCCCGCAGCGGGGTCGCAAGGGGGCGCTGCCCCCGCCGCCACAGGCGGCCCCCCCGGGATACTTGGGACGAGAAGAAGCCCAAGACACCTGTTCAGGGTCCAGTGTTCCGCGACCGTGACGGTCAACGGAACACCTTCTCCTCGCGCGGTCATCGGCGTCCCCGCCTGTACCGCAGGTTTAGTGTCATCCATAAGGGTTAAGGAACCCTTGCTTCTTCTCGTTGAAAATATCCCGGGGGGGCGGGCCGCAGGCCCCGGGGGGCTGGCCCCCCCAGCGACAGGGGGCAAGGCGTGCCTCATCCGAAGATGCCGTGCAGAAACCAGCGCGGCGGACCGCCCTGTGCATCGCCGTAAAGGCCGTCGCGGTAAATCCAGAACCGGTGTCCGCGGTCATCCTCGACCCGGTAATAGTCACGCAGCCGCGTGCCGGGGCGGTCGTTCCACCATTCCGGCGCGATCCGTTCAGGTCCGGCAAAGCGGGCCACCCTGTGGGTCACCTTGCGCCAGGCAAACCGGGCGGGCGGGCCTTCGGGGACGGCGTAGAGGACGTGGATTTCCTCTGGTCTGCCGAACAGGCGCAAGGGGCGGTCATTGACCGGTGGCCTGTTGCGTCCCCGGGGGGACTGCGCCAGAGCCAGCGCCCAGGCCAGGCTGCGTTCGGGAATGTGACTGGCGTGCAGGGCCGGGGTGCGGACCGCCTGCGGTCCCAGACGCGCCGACAGGCGGTCCACCATCTGCGCCAAGGCCGCGCCGTCGTCGGCACGCCCGTCCAGACGGGTCTGCACGGCGGTCAGATCCTCTGCCGCATCCGCGTGCAGGGTCATGAGTTCAAAGCCGAAGCCGGGGTCGATCCGGTCGATCCGGCCATCAAATAACCGGTGCAGGTGGACCGGATCGCGGCTGGCGCGGGCGGTGGCGACCGTGACATGGCTGACTTCGGCGTCCGTGCGGTAAACCGTGACCGTGATCCGCCGTGCGCCGTATCCGGCGGCGGCCAGCGCATCGCACAGGCAGACGCAAAGGTCCGGCAGATAGGGTGTCGGGTCCTGCACCGGTTCCGCCAGCCGCACCTGCACGGCAAAGCGGGGCGGTTCGGTGCCGGCGCTGACGGGTTCCGCGACGCGCCCTTGCAACTGGTCGAGCCGTGCCAAGGGGTTCCGGTCTGCGGCCGTCTGGCCAAAACGCCTTGCAAGGCTGAGCCGTGGCACGGCGGCGATCTCACCGACCGTTGACAGGCCCAGCCGTTGCAGCAGCAGGATCGTATCCGCATCCAGCCGCAAGGCCTGCACGGGCAGCGGGGCGGTGGCGGTCGCCAGCCTGTCGGGGGGCACGACGGCACGGACCGGGCCAAATCGCGCCAGCGCCCAGGCCGCCCCATGGGTCGGTGCCATCGCCAGTTGCGCGCCAAACCCCAGCGCACCCAGTGTGCCTTCGATGTCGCGGAGCATCATCGCCTCTCCGCCCCAGAGGTGATCGGACCCGGTGGTGTCCATCACGATGCCGTCCCCGCCGTCCACCGCGGTCCAGGGACACCAGCGCCGCGCCCACAGCATCAAGCCCACAAGGGCTGTCTTGTCCCCGTCCGGGTCGGCGCGCGCGACGCGCACATCGGGTGACAAGGCGCGGATGTCCACGATCCGCGCCCCGGGGTGCAGACCGGCCATGCGGGCCGCCCGGTTGGCTGCCGTGGCAACGGGGCCATGCGGCCCTTCGGCGGCCAGCACGACGGGCAGATTGTCGGGCGGTGCGTCATGGCGGTCCGCAGCCCGGCGCAGCCAGCGCGCCATGGCAAAATCGGTCAGATGGATGCTGACGATGCGGCGTTGCAGGGTTTTGCGGTCGATCGCCGGGCCTTGGCCGTCCTGTGGCGCCGGGACCTGTGGCAGGCGGTCCTGTCGGGCATCGGGCCGGCGACCCGGTGGTGCGACCGCAGGTCCGGGGGGATCACCGGCGCTGACAGCTTGTGCGCCGGGGCGTCTGTCACAAAAGACCGCCCCACCGGCAGCCGTCCTGTCCAAAGCCATCCTTTCCGCGGTCAGCGGGGGCTGCTGCCGCAGGGTGCGGGCGGTGGCAAGGTCGATCAGCGGCGCGGCCGCAGCAGTATGGTGGGCGCGCCCTTTGGCGAGTGGGAATCGCGCAAAGCCGGGTCCGGGGCGTCCGGCCACCCCCCGCGTCACCGCTGGTCCTGCGGTGCCACGCATGGTCACGGGCATGCTCACGCATAGGGGCAGGGACAGGGGCAGGGTCCGCGTGGCGCTGTCGTCTGGCATTGGAATTGACCTGCGGAAACAAGGGAATGGAAGATGCAGCCTCAGCCGGCAGTCCGGGTGGCGGCCATATCGGCGGCGGCATCGTAGGAGCCTGCGGCACTGTTCATGTGGATGTGATGGGACAGCACGACGCCCTGATCGCCGGGGCTTGCGACCCATTGGCCGGGCGTGCGGCCCCGGGCACGGAACAGATCGGCCTGCCACAGCGGCCTGCCCGGTGCGCGGGTGTCATCGGGTTCAAGGGCGGCAGGCAAGGAGGCGATGCGCCAGCGCTGGCGTGCCGCACTCAGATCCGGATGGGCGGCCCGGCGGATCAGCAAGGCCGGGATGGCCCGCGCCTCTGCCCGCAGGGCAAGCCGTTTGGTCGCGGTGAAATCAAGGGCTGCCGGGTCGCCCCAGATTTCGCCCAGCACCGCGCCAAGGGCATCGCAATGCAGCCCTTCTTCCATGGCCCACAGCACATCGACGGCGCGGTTCACGGTCACTAGGATCATCGCCAGACCACCCGGCAGGCCGGGGGGATAGGGTTTTCCCGCCTCTCGCTGGGTGGCGCTGTCCTGCACCCACAGCAATGGTTTGCCAGAGGCCACGACCCCCGCAAGCTGCGCGCAGGCAAACCCCGTGACCGCCCCGTCGGCGGCATGATCCGCGAAATATTCCGCCAGTGTGGGGGCGGCCAGCGTCAGACCCTGCGCGGCATGGTCCGGGCTGTGCCCAAGGGGATCAAGGACGGGCCGGGGGGTGTTTACAGCATGGGTCACGGTGGGAATCCGATTCTTTTGTTCCTGATTTGTTCTAATCCCTCGGGCAGCTTTCGTCAAACGGTGAACACTGACCTGTTGCGGGTTGTGCGGCCTTGGGTCATCCTGCCGCAAGGGCGTCAGGGGAGGAGACAGAGCATGTTGAAACGGGGCGTTGTGCTGTCTGGCACTCTTGCCGGTATCCTTGTCGGCACCGCTGGTCTTGCGGCCCCTGACCGGCTGCCGCGTCCTTTGGGTGATGCGGATTTTTTGCCGGTCAACGCGGCAGAGGCCGCCCTGGGGCAATTGCTGTTTTATGATCCCATCCTGTCGGGGGGCCGCGATGTGGCCTGTGCCAGTTGCCATCACCCCCGTTTCGGGACCGCTGACGGGCTGTCGCTGGGGATCGGGGACGGGGGGATCGGTCTGGGTCCGGACCGGGTTGCAGACCCGGCCAATCCGCCCGAACAACGGGTCCCGCGCAATGCGCCCGGCCTGTTCAACCTTGGCATCCGCGATCTGAAGGTGCTGTTTCACGATGGGCGGATCGCCGTCGATCCGACCCGTCCCTCGGGCATCCGCACCCCGCTGGAGGAGGACATGGTGACGGGGTTTGCATCGCTGCTGTCCGCGCAGACGATGTTTCCGGTGCTGAACCCCGACGAAATGGCAGGTCACTATGGTGAAAGCGATGTGTCAACGGCGGTCCGTCAAGGCGTGCTGACCGGACCGGGCGGGGCCTGGGACATCATCGCGCGGCGCGTGGCCGCCATTCCTGACTATGCCAGCCGGTTTGCGGCGGTCTATCCGCATATCGACACAGCACAGCAGATCGGGTTCACCGATATCTCGAACGCGGTGGCTGCCTTTATGGAAATGGAATGGCGGTCGGATACGGCGCCTTTCGATGCCCTGCTGCGCGGTGAAGCCGTCTTGCCGGACCGCGCGATGGCGGGGCTTGATCTGTTTTACGGGCCTGCCGGTTGTGCGGACTGCCACAGTGGGCCGCTGTTGACCGATCAGGACTATCACGCGATGGGTGCACCGCAGATCGGGCCGGGCAAGGGCGCGCGGTTCGAGGCGGCATCCCCCGGCGCCGGGCGTGACGATGGCCGGGCAGAGGTGACAGGGCAGGCGGCCGATCTGTTCGCCTTCCGCACCCCGTCGCTGCGCAATGTGGCACTGACAGCGCCTTATGGTCATGCGGGCAGTCACGCCACGCTGGCCGGGTTCATCGCGGACCACGCGGACCCGGTTGCGGCGCTGGGACGCTATGACATGGGGCAGGCGGTTCTGCCGCTGATGGATGTGGCGGATGACCGGATCATGATGGACCCCGCACAGGTGGCCCAGATCGCCGCTGCCGTGACGGTCGCACCGGTCGCGTTGACACAGGATGATGTGGCCGCATTGGTGGCGTTTCTGGACAGTCTGACCGATCCCGCCGCCGTCGCTGGCCGCCTTGGCGTGCCCGTGGCCGTGCCCAGTGGCCTGCCGTTGCCCTGAACCCCGCCTGCCGTGCCGGATGCGGGGGCCGATGCCTCCGGCGGGAGTATTTGGCAAAAAGCGAGGGGCAAAGGGGGGGCTGCCGCAAGGGCCGGGGCGAGCCGCGGCCGTCGGGCGGGTCACGCAGGACGAAGTCAGGGTTGCGACAGGGTGGTCATGCGCCCCGCAGGCAGGGCTGCGGTGCTGCGGCTGCCATCGGGCCAGATCACCGTGACACGGGCCTGCGTCACGGTGCCAAGCCCGATGTGCAGCGGCAGAGCCTGCCCGCCCGCGTGCCCACCGCCGACGCGCACCGCGCGGTGCCACATCGCATCGCCTGCCGTCACGATGACCTGCGCCCCCACGGCCTGCGTGTTGCCGTCGCGGCCCGACAGGGCAAGGGACGCCCACTGGCCGCTGTCCGGTGTCGTGTTGCGATAGAGCAGGATATCCGCCCGCCGGTTCACCACCACCAGATCAAGGCGACCATCGCCGTCCAGATCCGCGAGGGCGGCACCCCGGGCGCGCGCGCCATCGTTGACCCCGGCCTGCGGTGCCATTTCGACAAAGGTGCCGTCGGGCTGCTGCATCAGCAGGTTGTTGGGGTCGGCCATGGCGTTGGTGGTCATCTGGTCCACATTGCCTTTGGCGATGAACAGATCCTGCCACCCGTCATTGTCGATATCGCCGAATTCCGCGTGCCAGCCCGTCGAAGGGCGGCCATCATCGCCTTGATAGGGACGCTGCGCATAGGTCCCGAGGTCGTAGGGGGCCGGGGCATAGGTGCCGTCCCCTTGCGCGATCTGCAACAGCTGGTCCCCCATGGAGGTCAGCATCACCTCGTCCCGGCCATCGCCGGTCAGGTCGGTGCTGGCGATCCCCATGCCCCACAGCGAGACATCCGCCCAGCCATCAGCGGCGGTCAGAAAACGGCGGTCCGCGATGTCCCACATCTGTTCGGACCCGCCCCGGACATAGTAATGGCGGTCGTTCGACAGGCGCAGGGTCATGCGCCCGCGCGCATCGGGGGCCGCCAGCATCGACAGCGGGCAAAAGCCCGGTGTCAGGATATGGGCGTCATACCCCGTGGCGGTGGGGCGCAGGATCGTATTCGTGTCGCAGGCCTGAAACGGGCCGTCGGGGTTGGTGCGGTCCACGTAATGCCCGACCGCCATGACCGGGCGGGGGTTGCCGTCCTCCCACCATGCGGTGAAGGCGGTGGTCCATTGATCGGTCTGGGGGATACCCCACCGCGCCGTGGCGTCGGTAAAGGTGCAATCCGGCCCGCCTTGCAGGGCAATATCCGGCCCGGCCCGCATTACGTAAAGGTCAAGGCGTCCGTCCCCGTCGATGTCCAGCGGATAGGCCCCCGTGACGCCGGTCAGCGGGGTTGCATCGCCGGACAGCACGGCGCGGTCGAACTGCATGTCCCCCGCATTGACCCACAGCATCGCCGGGTTGGTGCCGCCGGCGGCCACCAGATCCGGGCGGGTGTCGCCGTTGCAGTCCAGAACCGCCACGCCGCCGCCCACGAAATGGTGCCAGTCGCCGTCATAAACGTGCCCGCCCAGCGCCGCGGACCGGTCGTCAAAGCGGACCTGCGCCGCAGCCGGGGCCGCCAGCGCCAGAAGCAAAAGAGCAGTCCGCACCACATCAACCCCCATTATTGGCCATCAAGCGCGGTGTCCGTGACCGCCGCAAGGGCCAGGGCCGCGGCCCCCTGCGCCCAGACCAGATCGCCCCAGACATGGGTCGCGATGGTGCAGGAGGTGCGCCCCTCGGTCAGGGTCAGGGCCTGCATGTCCCGCAGGACCGCATCGGAATAAAGGTAATCATAGCGCATCCGTTCGCCTGCAAGGATGATCAGGGCCGGGTCGAACAGTTGCACCACGTTGGACAGGCCGACCGCCAGATACCGCCCCGCCCGGCGAAAGATCGTGGCGGCGGCGGCATTGCCGGCCTTGGCCTCGGTGAACAGGGCGGCGATCAGGGCGGCGTGACCGGACTCTGCCGGCGGCGTATCAAGGGCGGTTGCGGCCTCTCTCGCCAGGGCATAATCGGCAAGGTATGCTTCCAGACAGCCGCGCTGGCCGCAGCGGCACAGCGCCCCGTCCAGCGCCACCTTGGTGTGACCCAGTTCCAACCCCATGCCACGGCTGCCGCGGAACAGTTGATTGTTCAGCACCAGCCCCATGCCCACACCGTGTTCGACGGTGATGACCGCGAAATCGGACCGGTCGCGCCCGCTGCCGAACCACAGTTCCGCCAGCGTCAGCACATTGGCATCATTGTCGATGCGCACCGGCACACCCAGCCGTGCGGTGACCAGAGCCGCAAGGTCGGTGTCACGGCCCGCGATCAGGGGCGACCACGGCACCCGCCCGGTGTCATGTTCCACGATGCCCGAAATGCCCAGACCCACCCCCGCCACGGCGGCCATCGCGCAGCCTGCCTGCGCCACCACCAGTTCCACCAAGGCCGCCAGTTCATCGACCAGACCTGCGGCGGGTTTGCGCGCCCGCGGCGTGGGCAGGGTCACATCCGCCAGCAGATTGCCGGCAAAGTCGATCAGCACCGCGGAATGGCGGGTGTCGGCAATCTTGATCCCGATGACAAAGCGCTGGCCCGGCACCACGGCCAAGGCCACCGGCGGGCGGCCGCGCCCCGGTTCACGGGGCTGGTCGTCGATTTCGTGCAGGAAGCCGGTCTGGATCAGGTCAGCGGTCAGGGCTGTGACCGATCCCGCGCTGATCCCCAACCCGCGGGCGATATCCGCCCGGCTGGCCTGTCCGCGCGCACGGACATGACCGAACACCTGCTGGCGCAGGTTGCTGCTGCGATCCGGCGGCAGGCCCTGCAATGGACCACAGCCGGGCAACCCACCACCTGCGGCGGGTCGTGTTGCCGTATCATACATAAACTTCACCCCCCGAAGAAAATGCTGCACCTGCAAAGGTATTCGACCCGCATTGCGCAGGGTCCTGCATCGTCCGCATTGCACAATAGCGCAATGCAAGGCTGAATTTGCAAGATTATTCCATTCCGGGTGACAAATTATTTTGACAACTGAACTAACTTCGGCATTTTATGCGCTACCGGGCCGCAAGGCGCCGAATCCCCGCAACGCGGGAAGTCTGTCTGGGAGGACACAATGAACAAATCCATTATCGCCGCCGTCATTGCCACGGTCGGTTTCAGTTCTGCCGCACTGGCACAGGACGGTCTGACCGTCGGCGTCAGCTGGTCGAACTTTCAGGAAGAGCGTTGGAAGACTGACGAAGCCGCCATCAAGGAAGCCCTCGAAGCCGCTGGTGCTACCTATATCTCGTCCGACGCACAGGCCTCTGCCGCCAAGCAGCTGACCGACGTCGAGGCGCTGATCGCCCAAGGTGCCGACGCCCTGATCATCCTTGCGATGGACAAGGACGCGATCGGGCCGGCAATCGAACAGGCCGCCAACGAAGGCATCCCCGTGGTCGGCTACGACCGTCTGATCGAAGACGAGCGCGCCTTCTATCTGACCTTTGACAACAAGGGCGTCGGCACGATCATCGCGGAAACCGTGATGGCCGCAGCCCCCGAAGGCGGCAATGTCGCGATCATCAAGGGCGATCCCGGTGATCCCAACGCGCTGTTCCTGCTGTCCGGCATGATGGAAGTGCTGCAGCCGATGATCGACGCGGGCACGGTGACCATCGCCGGTGAAGCCTTCACCGACGGCTGGAAGCCCGAAGGCGCACAGGACAACATGGAACAGATCCTGACATCCGCCAACAACGAGGTGGACGCGGTTCTGGCCCAGAACGACGGCATGGCAGGCGGCGCGATCGCAGCCTTGTCCGGTCAGGGTCTGGACATTCCCGTCGGCGGTCAGGACGGCGACCTTGCTGCCCTGAACCGTGTGGCGCGTGGCACGCAGACCGTGTCCGTGTGGAAGAACTCGCGCGATCTGGGCCGTCGTGCGGCTGAAATCGCTGTGGCGCTGGCCGGGGGCACCGCCCTTGACGCCGTGCCAGAGGCGCAGAAGTGGGCCGGCGGCGAAAACGGCGTGGAAATGAACGCCATCTTCCTGGCGCCCACCCCCGTCACCGCCGACACGCTGAACCTTGCCATCGACGCGGGCCACATCTCCAAGGAACAGGCCTGTGAAGGTGCCATGGCAGCCGTTGCGGCCTGTCAGTAACGCCTGATCTGTCCGGCGCGGGGTGCAATTGCCCCGCGCCGGATTTTCTGTTGCAGGGGCGCATGGGTTGCGCCCCGTTTTTCATGTGGCATACCGCCGGGGTCCGCCTTGTGTCGCAGATGCCACGACCCCCTTTCGCCATAGCCGCGCAGGATTTTCCATGACCGATACCACAACCCCCGCAGCCCCCGCCAATTCACCGCCCGCGCAGGCCCTGCAAAAAGGCGCGTGGTCGCGGTTTCTGACCGCCACCGAACTTGATACCCGCCTGATCGGCATGGTTGTGGCGCTGGTGCTGATCTGGGGCGGCTTTCACATGTATGGCGTGCTGGTGCGGGGGCAGGGGTTCTTTCTGACGCCGCGCAACCTGTGGAACCTGTCGGTGCAGACCGCCAGCATCGGGATCATGGCCACGGGCATGGTGCTGGTCATCGTGACCCGGCACATCGACCTGTCCGTGGGGTCGATCCTTGGTTTTACCGCGATCATCATGGGCATGATGCAGGTAAACATCCTGCCGCAGTATCTGGGCCTCGGGCATCCGATGATCTGGATCCTTGCTGTGCTGACCGGGATCGCATGCGGCATCCTGATCGGCGGATTTCAAGGTGCACTGGTGGCCTATGGCGGCATCCCTGCCTTTATCGTGACGCTGGGCGGCCTGCTGGTCTGGCGCGGCTGCGCCTTTCTGGTGGCGCGCGGCGAAACCATCTCTCCGGTCGATACGACCTTTGCCCTGCTGGGCGGCGGACCTTACGGGTCGGTCGGTGCCACGGGCAGCTGGATCGTCGGCGGCATCATCTGTGCGGGCGTCATCTACGGCATCGTCAATGGCCGCCGTCAGCGGGTGAAATTCAAGTTCGCAAAGCGGCCGCGCTGGGCCGACATCTTTCTGGCCGTGACGGGCTGTGCGGCCGCCATCGGTGCGGTGCTGCTGGTGAACAGCTATCCGTGGCCGCGCGGCATCGTGCGCCAGTTCGTGACCGCCAACGATTTGTCCGATGACCCCGATACCCTGTTCATCAGCCACGGCTTTGCCATCCCGGTGCTGATCCTGATGGTCGTGGCCGTTACCATGACCTTTGTGATGAAGCGGACCAAATTCGGCCGCTATGTCTTTGCCATCGGTGGCAACCCAGAGGCCGCGGCGCTGGCGGGCATCGACACCAAATGGATGACGGTCAAGATTTTCGCGATCATGGGCGGTCTGGCCGGGCTGTCGGCGGTCGTGGCGTCGGCCCGTCTGAACAGCGCCACCAACGCGCTGGGCACGCTGGACGAGCTTTACGTGATCGCCGCCGCCGTCATCGGTGGCACGTCGCTGGCCGGGGGTGTCGGCACGATCTTTGGCGCGATCCTTGGCGCGCTGGTGATGCAGTCGCTGCAATCGGGCATGGTGCTGATCGGCTTTGACGCCGGGATGCAGCAGGTTGTCGTGGGATCGGTCCTTGTGCTGGCCGTGTTCCTTGACATCCTTTACCGCCGCAAATCGAAATAAGGGGCCTTACCATGACCGCACCATCCCACATCGACCGCAGCGGCACCCCGCTGGTCGAGATGCGCAACATCTCCATCTCCTTTGGCGGGATTCAGGCCGTCGATGACGTCACCATCGACCTGTATCCGGGCGAGGTGGTGGGCCTTCTGGGCCACAACGGCGCTGGCAAATCGACCCTGATCAAGATCCTGTCGGGGGCCTATCAGGCCGACAGTGGCGAGATTTACGTGAACGGCGAACGGGCCACCATCACCAATCCCCGCGACGCGCGCACCTACAACATCGAGACGATCTATCAGACGCTGGCGCTGGCCGACAATCTGGATGCCGCCAGCAACCTGTTTCTGGGGCGCGAGTTGACCACCCGCTTCGGTGTGGTGGACGACGCCCAGATGGAGGCCGAATGCCGCACCATCATGCACCGCCTGAACCCGAATTTCAAAAAGTTCAGCCAGCCGGTGTCGGCCCTGTCGGGCGGTCAGCGCCAGTCCGTCGCCATTGCGCGGGCGGTCTATTTTGACGCCCGCATCCTGATCATGGACGAACCGACCGCCGCACTGGGTCCGCAGGAAACCCAGATGGTCGCCGAATTGGTGCAGGAACTGAAACGGCAGGGCTTGGGCATTTTCCTGATCAGCCACGATATCGCCGATGTCATGGACCTGTGCGACCGGGTCAGCGTGATGAAAAACGGCCAGTTGGTCGGCACCGAAAACGTGGCCGATGTGACCGACGATGACATCCTTGGCATGATCATTCTGGGCAAGAAACCCGGCGCAAAGGCCGCGTGATGTATATCGGATTGGACCTTGGCACCTCTGGTCTGAAGGGGATCGTCATCGACGACGCCCAGACCGTGCGGGCAGAGGCCGTGGCCCCCCTGACCGTGCAGCGTCCGCATGACGGCTGGTCCGAACAGGACCCCGCCGCATGGATCACGGCGGCAGAGGCGGTGCTGGACGCGCTATCCGGTCAGGTCGACATGGCGGCGGTCCGCGGCATCGGTCTGTCGGGCCATATGCACGGCGCGACCCTGCTGGACAGCGCGGACAAGGTGCTGCGCCCCTGTATCCTGTGGAACGACACAAGGTCCGCGGCAGAGGCGGCGGTGCTGGACGACAACGCCGATTTCCGCCGCCTGACCGGAAATATTGTCTTTCCGGGCTTTACCGCGCCCAAGGTGGCATGGGTCCGCAACCATGAACCCGGCACCTTTGCACAGATCGCCAAGGTGCTGTTGCCCAAGGATTACCTGCGGCTGTGGCTGACCGGCGAGCACGTGGCAGAGATGTCGGACGCCGCAGGCACCGCATGGCTGGATGTGGCCGCGCGGGACTGGTCCGACGATCTGCTGGCGGCGACGGGCCTTGACCGCGATGCGATGCCGCGTCTGGTCGAAGGGTCCGCCGTGTCGGGCAAGGTGCGGGCTGCACTGGGCGACCGTTGGGGTCTGCGTGATGTGGTCGTGGCGGGCGGTGGCGGCGACAACGCCGCCTCTGCGGTGGGCGTGGGCATCGTGGCCCCCGGTCAGGCCTTTGTGTCACTTGGCACCTCTGGCGTGCTCTTCGCGGCCTCTGACAGCTATCAGCCCGATGCGGGCTCTGCGGTGCATACATTCTGCCACGCGCTGCCCGGCACGTGGCACCAGATGGGGGTCATTCTGGCCGCCGCCGATGCGTTGAACTGGTGGGCCGGGGTTGCGGGACAGGACGCGGGGCGGCTGACGGCCGGTCTGGGCGATCTGCGCGCGCCGGGCCGGACGCTGTTCCTGCCCTATCTGGGCGGCGAACGCACACCCCACAACAACGCCGCCGTGCGGGCGCAACTGCTGCATCTGGACCACGCGACCGATCAGACGGCGATCACCCGCGCCGTGCTGGAAGGCGTCACCCACGCGTTTCGCGACAGCTTTGACGCGCTGATCGGCACTGGCACAAAAATCGACCGCCTGATCGGTGTGGGTGGCGGGACAAAATCCGATTACTGGGTGCAGGCGATTGCCACGGCCTTGGGCCTGCCCGTCGATCTGCCCGTGGCGGGTGATTTCGGGGGCGCATTTGGTGCCGCGCGTCTGGGCCTGATGGCCGCCACCGGGGCCGGGGTCGCGGTCTGCACGATCCCGCCCATCGCCCGCACCATCGCGCCGGTCGCTGCATTGCAGGATGATTTTGCCGCAGCCCATGCCCGCTACCGCTACGCCTATGCCGCGGTGCGGTCGCTGGCCTGAAGGGCAAGGTCATAAGGGGGCGCTGCCCCCGGCCTGCGGCCCCCCCCGGGATATTTGGAACGAGAAGAAGGGCCAGCGCGATAGCCCTTCTTCGCAAAACTCAATCCGCCACGGCAAAGCGGCCATAGGTGCCGCCATGAAACACCAGGGGATCGCCGCCGGTGTGCTGCGCCTTGGTCACAAGGCCCACGACGATGACATGGTCGCCCGCGTCATGGGTGGCCGACAGATTGCATTCAAAGGTCGCCAGGGCGCCTTCGATGATCGGCATGCCGCAATGCGACAGGTGCATCGGCACCTTGGAGATGGCGGTTTTCGAGCCGATGATCGCGGCACAGATGTCGCGCTGATCCGCCGCCAGCACATGCACGGCAAAACGCCGCGAGCCTGCAAAATGCGCGAACCGCTTGCTGGCCTTGGCGGGGGACCACAGGACCAGCGGCGGGTCCAGCGAGACGCTGGCAAAGCTGTTGGCGACGATGGCGACCGGGCCTTCGGGGCTGTCGGTCGTGATGACGGTGACACCCGTCACAAAAGCGCCAAGGGCTGCGCGAAAGCTGTCGGTGTCCGATGACGGGTTGAAGGTTTGAAGCGTGCCTGCGTCCATTCAAGGAACCTCTTGTCCGAGGGCCGCGGTATAGAGCTGATACCACGCCTGACGGCTCATGTTGATCTTCAGGGCGGCCGCGAAACGCGCGATCCGGCTCAGGGTATTGCTGCCCATGACGGGCAGGATGTTTGCAGGATGCGCCAGCAGCCAGGCAATCGCAATGGTCGCGATGTCGGTGTCGTGGTCCTGTGCCATGCGCGTCAACAGGGCGTGCAGCGGGCCGTCGCTTGCCATGAGGCTGCCGCCGCCCAGCGGTGACCACGCCATGACCGGGACGCCTGCCTGTTGCAGATGCGCCAGATCGCCGTTGGTGAAAGGTGCGGTCTGCGCCAGCGACAGTTCGATCTGGTTTGTGGTCAGCCGCGCGTGCATGGCCGATTGCAGCAGGGTCCAGTCCCAGGGGCGAAAGTTCGACACGCCGACGGCCCGCACCTTGCCCGTGGCCACAAGGTCGTCCAGCGCGCGCCCGGTGGCATGATGGTCCATCAGCGGATCGGGGCGGTGGATCAGCAGCAGGTCGATCTTGTCCAACCCCATCAGCCGCAGCGACGCATCGACAGAGGCGGTGATATGGCCGGGGCTGGTATCATAATGTTTCACAGGGGCACCTGCGTGACGGCCCGCGTCGATCACGATGCCGCATTTCGTCACCACCTCGATGGCGTCGCGCAGATGGGGGGCCTGTTTCAGGGCTGCGCCCATGATCTCCTCTGCCATATAGCCGCCATAGATGTCGGCCTGATCCATCGTGGTGATGCCCTGCGCCAGACACGCCTCTATCTTGGCCTGCACATGGGCGGGGCTTGTGTCGGCGTCATCGCCCAGCCGCCACATGCCATAGATGATGCGGCTGACGTGCAGGCTGTCGGTCAGGGGAATACGGTTCATATGCGGGGTCCTGCGCCAAGCGGCGTCTGCGGGGTTGTCAGGGGCACGCGGCCATAGGCGTGGGGCAGCGAACAGGTGGTCAGGTGCGGCATCACGCGGCTGCCGAAATGCCGGGCTTCGTCGATATGCGGGTATCCGGAAAAGATGAAGGACCGGATGCCCATGGTCTGATAGTCCGCGATCTTGGACAGGATCTGATCCGTTGACCCGACAAGCGCCGCACCGCAGCCCGACCGTGCCCGTCCGATGCCGGTCCACATCCCGGGTTCGATATAGCCGAACTGGTCGGCAAGGGCGCGGGCGCGGGCCTGATGCGCCACGCCAAGGCTGATGCTGTCGTGGGCGCGGTCGCGGATCAGCTTGCCGTATTCGTCATCCAGCCGGCTGGCGATGAATTCTGCGTATTCCTTTGCCTCTGCTTCTGTGTCGCGCACGATCATGTGGACGCGCAGCCCGTAATCCAGTGTCCGCCCGTGGGCGGCGGCGCGGGCATGCACATCGGCCATCCGCTGTGCCAGCACCTCGCGGGTTTCCGGCCACATCAGATAGACGTCGCACTGTGCGCCGCACAACTCCAGCGCATCGGGGGAATAGCCGCCGAAATAGAGCAGCGGCCCCCCCGTCTGGTAAGGTTGCGCGGGGGCGGTGGACACGCCCTTGAAATCATAGACCTCTCCGGTGAAATCAATCGTCTCGCGGGTCCAGGCCTGACGCAGGATCTGCACCACCTCGTGGCTGCGCCGGTAGCGAAAGGCGCTGTCGGCCACTTCGCCCGGAAAATCAGAGGAGATGACGTTCAGCGTCAACCGGCCCTGCAACATGTGATCCAGCGTGGCGATGGTGCGCGCCAGCATGATGGGCTGCATTTCACCGCAGCGGATTGCGGCAAGAAAGTTGATGCGGCTGGTCAGGGGGGCCATCGCGGCCACATAGGACAGGGTGTCCTGCCCCACCTGATAGGACGAGGGGGCCAGCAGGTTGCGGAACCCCTGTGCCTCTGCCTCCAGCCCGATGGCGCGGCAGTGGTCCCAACTGGACCGCAGATCTCCGTCCGGCACCCCCAGATACTGGTAATCGTCGGAACACAGGGCGGAAAACCACGACACCTCTGCCGCAGTCAGGTCGGGACTGGTGATGGGAACGATCGTCATGGGCGATGCCATCCTGTGCGGGGGGAATGGGTCTTGCGTAACATGGCGAACCGTGTGAAACAATAGTGTATCAATCCAGGATGGCCCGCGCTCTGTGTCTGCACCCGTTTCCCCTGTGGTGGCCCAATCGGTGCCGCTGCCCAAATATGTCCAGATCAGCGAACGCCTGATCCGGGAAATCGCGGCCGGGCATCTGGCGGATGGGGCGCGTCTGCCGGGGGAACGGGACATGGCCCTCGATCTGGGACTGTCGGTCGGCACCCTGCGCAAGGCGCTGGCGGTGCTGGAAGACAAGGGCCTGCTGGTGCGCGTGCAGGGATCTGGCAACTATATCAGACACCGGGCGGGCGTGCCGTCCGTCTATGGTTTCTTCCGTCTGGAAAAACCCGGCGGTGGCGGCCTGCCGACCGCCCGCGTCCTGGACGTGACCGCACAGCCAAAGCCTGCCACGGCACCGCCCTTCGGTCCGGCGGCTGTGGGCTGGCGGATCAGGCGCTTGCGGTTGCTGGACGATGTCCCCGTCGCGGTCGAGGAAATCTGGCTGGACGGTGACCGGGCCACCCGGCTGACAGCGGCAGAGCTGTCGGATTCGCTGTATCAGGTCTACCGCGACCGCTTGAACCTTGTCATCGCCGCG
>JBBREW010000009.1:0-20143 GCA_038225335.1 Rhodobacterales bacterium | reverse complement strand
GGCGCAGGATGACCTGTTCGGGTCCGATGCCCGCGCCGAAGGGCAGATGGACATGGCCGCCTGTCTGGCTGCCCTCAAACCCGTGCTGGAGGATGCAAGCATCCTCAAGATCGGGCAGAACATGAAATACGACGCCAAGATTTTTGCCTTGCTGGGCATCGCCGTGGCCCCCATCGACGACACGATGCTGCTGTCCTATGCGCTGCATGCGGGGTCGCATACGCATGGCATGGACATGCTGTCCGAAACCTATCTGAACCACCTGCCCATCCCGATCAAACCGCTGCTTGGGTCCGGCAAATCCGCCATCACCTTCGACCGGGTGCCGATTGATGACGCGGTGGCCTATGCGGCAGAGGATGCCGACATCACCCTGCGACTGTGGGAGGTGCTGAAACCACAACTGCACGTCAAGCAGGTCACGACCGTCTATGAAACGCTGGAACGGCCCTTGGTGCCTGTGCTGGCACAGATGGAAATGACCGGGGTCAAGGTTGACCGCGACACACTCAGCCGGATGTCCAACGCCTTTGCTCAGAAAATGGCAGGGCTGGAGGACGAGATCCAGACGTTGGCGGGGCGCAAGTTCAACGTCGGATCCCCCAAGCAGCTGGGAGAAATCCTGTTTGACGAGTTGGGTCTGGCCATGCCCGATGGCAAGAAACCCGGCACCGGCAAGACAGGCGCCTATTCCACCGGTGCCGATGTGCTGGAAGATCTGGCAACGATCCACGATCTGCCGCGCCGCATCCTTGACTGGCGGCAGCTGGCAAAGCTGAAATCGACCTATACCGATGCGTTGCAGGACCACATCAATCCGGATACCGGGCGCGTCCATACGTCCTATTCCATTGCAGGCGCGATCACCGGGCGTCTTGCCTCGACCGATCCCAACCTGCAAAACATCCCGATCCGCACCGAAGACGGCCGCCGCATCCGCGAGGCGTTCATCGCAGAAGATGGCAAGGTGCTGGTCAGCCTTGATTATTCCCAGATCGAGCTGCGTATTCTGGCCCATGTCGCCGGGATCGCCGAATTGAAACAGGCCTTTCGCGACGGGGTCGATATCCACGCCCTGACCGCAAGCGAGATGTTCGACGTGCCGCTGGACCAGATGACACCCGACATCCGCCGTCAGGCAAAGGCGATCAATTTCGGTGTGATCTATGGCATCAGCGGCTTTGGTCTGGCGCGCAACCTGCGGATACCGCGCGATGTGGCGCAAGGTTTCATCGACCGTTACTTTGAACGCTTTCCGGGTATTCGCACCTATATGGACGACACGGTCCGCTTTGCAAAGGAACATGGTCATGTCCAGACGCTGTTCGGCCGCAAGATCAACACACCCGAAATCAACGCCAAGGGACCGCAGGCCGGGTTCGCCAAACGCGCGGCGATCAACGCGCCCATTCAGGGCACCGCGGCCGATGTGATCCGCCGTGCCATGATCCGGATTCCCGCCGCGATTGCGGACCAGCCCGCCCGGATGCTGTTGCAGGTGCATGACGAACTGCTGTTCGAAGTGGCGGCAGGCGCAGAGGATGCGCTGATCGCCATCGCCCGTGACGTGATGGAAAATGCCGCCGATCCCGCTGTGAAACTGGACGTGACCCTCGCGGTAGAGGCAGGTCACGGTCCGAACTGGGCCGCCGCCCATTGATCCTGCTGCCGGGCGCCGCGCACCCGGAACAAAGCAATGGCCGCGCGGGTTTCCTTGGCAACGGAACATGAGAGGATTGAACATGACCGACGCGAAAAAGGATTTCTGGGACCGGATCGACGACGTGCAGGCAGGTATGCTGGGTCTGGCGGAAAACCCCAAACTGGTGCCGATGTCGCCCAACCTGCGCAAGGAACGCGATGGCAAGATCTGGTTCATCGCCGCCGCGGGCGAGGATCTGGTCGATCACACGCAGTCCACGCCAAAGGATGCCCGTTTCGTCGTGGCCGATGCGAAATCCGGCCTTTATGCCAATATCGAAGGTCAGCTGTCGCAGGTGCATGACAAGGCCATTCTGGACGAGATCTGGAACGTCGTTGCTGCCGCATGGTTCGAGGATGACAAGCAGGACCCCGACGTGCGTCTGCTGTGCTTTACCCCGCAGCGGTCGGCCACATGGTTCAGCACCACAAGCGGTGTGAAATTCATGTACGAGATTGCCAAGGCGAACCTGACCGACACGCAGCCCGATACGGGCTACAAGGCTGATCTGACTTTTTGATCGCTGATCGGATGACACAGGAAAGGCGGGCCAATCGGCCCGCCTTTTGTCGTTCGGCACACGTTTGCGCGCATCAGGTCAATTGACGGCCTTTGCATCGACGACATCCGCATGACGCGCGTCCGATGTTTCAATCGCGATCCGCCGGGGTTTCAGCGCCTCTGGCACTTCGCGGGTCAGGTCGATGTGCAACATGCCGTCCGCGTGGCTGGCACCGGTGACGCGCACATGATCGGCCAGATGGAACCGGCGGTCAAACGCGCGGGTGGCGATCCCGCGGTGCAGATACCGGCGGGTGGCGTCGTCTTCTGCCTTGCGGCCCGTGATGATCAGGGCGCGGTCATTCACCTCGATCGACAGGTCGGTATCGGAGAAACCTGCAACCGCGATGGAAATGCGCCAGGCGTCATCGGCAGTCTTTTCGATGTTATAGGGGGGATAGGTCGATTGCCCCACATCAGCCGCAAGCGCGCGGTCCATCAGATCGGCAATCTGATCGAAACCGACAGTGGCACGGTAAAGGGGGGTCAGGTCAAAGCTACGCATCGTGGTCATCCTTTTCAAAGCGATAACAGTGGAACGGCCTTCCCGCAGGGACAGGCCAAGGTCATGCAACGGCCCGTCATGGCACCGTCACACCGCAAATGTGGGAACATATTTTGCAGGCTTCAAGAGGGGCGCGCCCTAGGGTCTGACGAATTTCGCGCCGGTATCGTTGCGGGTGCCGCTGCTGGTGAACAGCGGCTTTTCCACGATCACGGGTGTCGATCCCGTCCTGTGCGCGACCAGCACCGCATCCAGCGTGCCCGACAGCGATGCCGCGAGCGAGACCGGCTGTCCGTCCGCCGTGCCCTTAGCCGACACGACGGATACGATGCGGGCAATGCCGTCGTCCATGCCAAAGATCGGCGCACCGCTGGCCCCGAAATCAGCCGCGCAGGTCATCATGACGACACCGTCGACCTGATCCAGCACATGACAGGTGCGTTGCAGGCTGGCCGCGTTGGCGCGTTCCCGGGCATAGGACACCACCGCCACGGCCGCCCCGCGCAAGGGTGCGGCACCGATGGCGTAGGGCGCAAGGCTGGGCAGCCGCACCGGGCGGTCCAGTTCCAGCACCGCCAGATCGACCGCAACCGCCGTGTCCTGCGCCTGTTCGCCGCGATGGACATAGGCGGGATGGGGTGTGGCGCGGATGATCATGCGCGATGCGGATGCCCGCCCGTCGCGCAGACCCGCCAGAAAGCTGAACCTCTCCGGTGCGATCCGCAGACCGTTGTCGTCGAACAGGCAATGAGCTGCGGTCAGGATCGTATATTCGGATATCAGCGACGCGGTGCAGAACCCGGCGCGGTCGATGTCCAGACGACCCACCGCCTCCCAGCCGCGGCTGACCTCGCCGGTGTCCAGCGTCCGCAGCGTGGTGTCCTGCGCCGCAGCGCCCGCCGCACAGAGTATTGCCAGAATGGTCCCGATCAGCCGCCGCATGCGTCCCGCCTTGTTGTTCCGGTCTGCCCCGCCTGTGACACGGGTCTGCGGCATCAATAGGGCAGTCAGCGCAGGATGGGAACGGGATGGGCCGTGATCGGCTGCGACAGGGCGGGCGGCTGTGGCCCACCGGTCGCCCAGTCCAGCAGTTCGACGGTATGGACAATCGGCACGCCTGCGCCAGTCCCGATCTGCATCATGCAGCCGATATTCCCGGCCGCGATTACCTGCGGCTTCACTGCTGCCAGTGTCGCGACCTTGCGCGCCTTCAGCTGTTCCGCGATCACGGGCTGCATCAGGTTATAGGTCCCGGCCGATCCACAGCACAGATGGCTGTCGGCGGGTTCCAGCACGGTGAAACCCGCACGCTTCAACAATTCCTTCGGTGCCGCCTTGACCTGCTGCCCATGTTGCAGCGAACAGGCCGCGTGATAGGCAACACGCAGCCCCTGCGGCACACCATCCGGCACAAGATGCCGGCTGTCGGCAGGCAGCAGATCCTGCAACACCTCTGTCACATCGCGGGCGATGGCCGAGACCCGCGCCGCTGGGGCGGCCAGATCGCTGTCGCGGAACATATGGCCGTAATCCTTGACCGTGGTGCCGCAACCGCTGGTGTTGATGACGATCGCATCCAGTCCGCCCGCGTCCATCTGGGCGACCCAAGCGCGGATATTGCGGGCCGCACTGTCATGCGCGGCCTCCGTCTGGCCCATGTGGTGGGTCAGCGCACCGCAACAGCCCTGACCTTGCGGCACCACCACCTCTGCCCCCAGCCGGGTCAGCAGGCGGATGGTGGCGTCGTTGATATCGGTGTTCAGCGCGCGCTGGGCGCATCCGGTCATCAGGGCGACGCGCATCCGAGGGGCTTGGACCGCAAAGGTTTGCGGATCGTCGTTCCGGCTGACCGACGGGATGACGCGCGGCGCCATCCGGATCATCGCGCGCAGGCGGGGATCGGGGATGAACCGGGCAAAGGGCCGCGCCAGTTTTGCCCCCAGCAGCGCCAGCCGGAACCGACCGGGATAGGGCAGCACCCGCGCCAGCACCCAGCGCAGCATGCGGTCGCCCATCGGGCGCTGGTAATGTTCATTGATATAGGCCCGCGCATGATCGACCAGATGCATGTAATGCACGCCGGATGGGCATGTCGTCATGCAGGCTAGACAGGACAGGCAGCGGTCGATGTGCAGGACCGTCTTTGCATCGGGCACCCGGTTGTTTTCCAGCATGTCCTTGATCAGATAGATGCGACCTCTGGGGCTGTCCAACTCGTCGCCCAGAATCTGATAGGTCGGGCAGGTCGCGGTGCAGAACCCGCAGTGGACGCAGGCCCGCAGGATCTTGTTGCTCTCCGCCATATCGGGATCGCGCAACTGGTCGGGCGTAAAGGTGGTCTGCATCAGCCCATCACTCCGGGGTTCAGGATGCCGCGGGGATCGAACCGGTCGCGCAACCCTTTCGACAATTTTGCCAGTGCCGCGGGTTCCGGCTGGAACCGCGGGATGCGGGCCCGGGTGTCGGCATCCGCGCGCATCAGGGTGGCGTGACCCGCCGCCACAGCGGGCCGCAGGTCGCGCCCCGCCGCACACAGGACCCAGATCAACCCGCCGCCCCAGTCGGTCATGATGCTGACAGGACCATCCACCCGCAGGCGGTCCGCCGTCTCTGCCATCTGCGACGGCCGTACGGACAACCGCCACACATCCCCCGCCTGTCCGGCAAAGGCCGCTGCATCGCGCAGGGCGTCCCAGTCGGTCTGCGCCTCGCTCACCACACCAAAGGGGCGCAAGGTCGCGGCAAGGCGGTCCGCACGGTAAGCGACCGATGCGGCGAACCCCTCGATCCTTACCACCACCGTGTCGTCGACGCAGGCCGCCCCGGTCACATCAAAGGGTGACCCCAAAGCAGCCGACATCGCCGCCACGGCCTGCCGGTCATCGCAACCCGCGACGCTTACCGTGGCCACCGCCTCCGGCAGGGGCAGCACCTTCAGGCTGACCTCTGTCAACACGCCCAGGGTGCCATGCGCACCCGCCAGCAGTTTGACCAGATCATAGCCTGTGACATTCTTCATCACGCGGCCGCCGTTCTTGACCACAGCCCCCGTCCCATCGACAAAGCGGACACCCAGCAGGTGATCCCGGCAGGCCCCGACGGCGATACGGCGCGGGCCGCTGGCATTGGTGGCAACCACGCCCCCGATGGTCGGTGTGCCACCGGTCCCCAGCAGACGCCGCAGGTCGGGCGGCTCGAACGCCAGCCTCTGGTTTTGTGCGGCCAGCAAGGCTGTCACGCTATCCAGCGGCGTGCCGGCCCGCACCACCAGCGTCAGCGCACCGGGATCATACAAGACGACACCGGACAGACCGGACAGATCAAGCGGATCGCCCGACCCGGAACACGCCCGCGTCCCGCCGCCCCGCACAGCCAAAGGTCCTGCCGCATCGCGGATCAGGTGGGCCAGTGCATCTTCGCTGTCGGGCTGCATGCGGGGGGTGTTCCCTTCTTCTCGTTCGAAATATCCCGGGGGTCTGGGGGCTGGCCCCCAGGGCGCTGCGGTGTCAGGCGGCACGCCGGCCGGTGCTGGCGTCCAGCGGAAAGACCTTGGCCGCGTTCAGCAACCAGTCCGGATCGAACACATCCTTCACGCGCATCTGCGCCTCCAGATCGGCTGCGTTGAACTGCACATGCATCAGATCGCGCTTTTCGATCCCCACCCCGTGTTCACCGGTCAGGCAGCCGCCGACCTCGACGCAAAGTTTCAGGATCGCCGCACCGAGGGCCTCGCAGCGTTCCAGATCGCCGGGGGCATTGGCATCATACAGGATCAGCGGGTGCATGTTCCCATCGCCCGCGTGAAACACATTGGCGACATCCAGACCGAATTCCGCCGACATCTGGCGGATGCGGTCCAGCACGCGGGGCAGTTCGGTGACGGGGATCGTGCCGTCAAGGCACATGTAATCGTTGATCTGACCCATGGCACCAAAGGCCGACTTGCGCCCCAGCCAGATCCGCGCTGCCTCGTCGGCGGTGCGTGCCTCGCGCACGGCGACCGGGTTGTGGCGCGCGGCAATCGCACCGATCAGGCCAAGTTGATGGTCGATTTCCGCATCCGATCCTTCGACCTCGATGATCAGCAGCGCCTCGCAGTCGGGGTATCCGGCGTGGGCAAAGGCCTCGCAGGCGCGGATGCAGGGACGGTCCATGAACTCGATGGCGACCGGCAGGACACCGGCCTTGATGATGTCCGACACGCAGGCCCCGGCGACGGCGTTGTCATCGAACCCGATCAGCACCGGACGCGCGCCTTCGGGCTGGCGCAGGATGCGCAGGGTTGCTTCGGTCACGATACCCAACTGGCCTTCGGATCCGCAAATGACACCAAGCATATCCAGCCCCGGCGCATCCAGATGCCCGCCGCCGATCTCGGTGATGGTGCCGTCCATCAGCACGATCGTCACGCCCAGCAGGTTGTTCGTCGTCACACCGTATTTCAGGCAATGCGCCCCGCCGCTGTTCATGGCGATATTGCCCGCAATCGCGCAGGCCAGCTGGCTGGACGGGTCCGGTGCATAAAAGAAGCCCTGTTCCGCGACAGCCCCTGTGACGCTCAGGTTGGTGCGCCCGGACTGCACACGGATGATCCGGTCATCATAATCGACGTCCAGCACGGCGGTCATGCGGGCCACGCCTAGGATGACACAATCCGCCGTGGGCAAGGCCCCGCCTGCCAGCGATGTGCCGGACCCGCGCGGCACGACAGGCACACCCATCTCATGGCAGATGCGCAGCACGTCCGCGACTTCTTGGGTGGTGGAGGGCAGCACGGCCAGCAGGGGCGGGCAACGATAGGCCGACAACCCGTCACATTCATAGGCGCGGGTTTCGGCGGGGTCGGTAATCAGCGCATCCGCAGGCAGGACCTGGGCCAGCCGCTGCGCAAGTGCGGGTTTCAACGCGATGATCCGCTGATCCGGTGTTGGCATCTGCATTGGCGTACCCCCTGTGAATTGGTCAAGTAATATAACCAATTTCACCCGCTGGCAAGGTCGCATCGCCGTGATAGGTCAGGGCATGGACATGCTGACCCACCTGATCAATCTGGGCCTGACCGATGTATCGGCGCTGGGCCTGATCGTCGTTTCCTATCTGGTGCTGGGATATGTGATCGAACGGCCCACAGCACGGCGGCCTTCGGTCACGGTCCTTGTGGCGCAACGGCGGCGCGACTGGATGAAGGTCCTTGTCACCCGCGACACCCGCATCTTTGACAGCCAGATCCTTTCCAGCCTGCGGCAAGGCACGGCGTTCTTTGCCTCGACCAGTATCTTTGCCATTGGTGGGGTATTGGCGCTGATGGGCAATACTGACCCGTTGCGCGGCGTCGCGGCGCAGGTGTCCGCCGCCCAGACCCCGGCGCTTATCTGGCAGATCAAGCTGGGTCTGGTGCTGGTGTTTCTGGTCACGTCGTTTCTGAAATTCGTCTGGTCGAACCGGATATTCGGCTATTGCGCGGTGCTGATGGCGGCCGTGCCACAGGACCCCGCGGACCCAACTGCCTATCCTTTGGCGGCGCAGGCGGGGGAATTGAACGTCAGGGCCGCGATGAATTTCAACCGGGGTCTGCGGGCCATGTATTTCGCCTTGGGTGCCTTGGCGTGGCTGATCGGGGCATGGGCGATGATCGCGGCCACCGTGATCGTCGTCTATACGATCTGGAGCAGGGAATTCATCTCTTTGTCCCGCCGCATCCTGATGGACGAGGTGGTCTGACCACAAGGGCAGGGGTCAGTTGCGCCCGCCGCGCCCTTCGCGCAGCCATGCACCGACCACAAGCAAGGATGCGATCAACAGGAACGCCCAGGCCGGCAGGACGGGCGTGATGCTGATCGAGGCGGTCTGATACGCGCCGCGCGGCGTGACACCCAACCAGCCGCGCCCGGCGGCAGGCCGCCCTTCACGCACGCTGCGCAAGGCGATGGACCCTTCGGACAGTGCGGTGATACCGCCGCGGGTGGCGTCGACGGGCGGCTGCAGCAGGTCAGCCGTGGCAATCGTCTGTTCGAACTCTTTCGGGGCCGCGGTGCCCAGCGCAATGACGGTCTCCAGCGTGCCGTCGGTCAAACGATAAAGCCCCACCTCTGGCGCGTTCCACAGGGTTTCAAACCGACCGGGGCTGACCTCTTGCAGTGACAGGACGGTGTCGGACCCGTCCGGTCCGGTCACGGTCACATCGGGGGCCGTGTCCGACAGGGTCTGGCGAATGATCCGCATGGTCTGGCCCGTGGGTGCGACCGACAGCGACTCTTCTTCCAGATCGGGTTCCTTCATCATCCAATGGGCGAGGCGGCGCAGCAATTCCGCCTGCGGTCCGCCCCCTTCGTATCCCCTGTCCCACAGCCAGCTTTGGTCCGATGCGATCAAGGCGACGCGGCCATCACCGACGCGGTTCACGGCCAGCAGGGGCCGGTCGTCCAGCCCGGTCATCAGGATTTCCGCATCGTCAGGAACGGTCGTATCCACCAGCCGGAACCAGCGACCCCAACCCGGACCATCCGATCCGTCGCCGGCTGCGGGCGACATCTGTTCCAGCCCGGTGGTGATCGGGTGCCGGTCGCCGATGTCGCTGATCTGCGGAACAAACCCCTGTTCGAACACCCGCGCGGTCGGCGCACCGGGAAGGATCGCCCCCAGAGGAGAGCGGAATATGCTGTCGGCAGCCCCGTATTCGGACCCGGATGAAACCAGCACGGCACCGCCGTTCATCACATAATTTGCCACATTTTCAAGGTATTCGGCAGGCAGGATACCGCGCCTGCGATAACGGTCGAACACGATCAGATCGAAATCCTCGATCTTTTCCATGAACAATTCGCGGGTCGGAAAGGCGATCAGCGACAATTCGTCGACCGGCACGCCGTCCTGTTTTTCCGGGGGGCGCAGGATCGTGAAATGCACCAGATCAACCGCTGCATCGGCCTTGAGCAGGTTGCGCCACGTGCGTTCCCCCGCGTGGGGTTCGCCGCTGACCAGCAGCACGCGCAGGCGGTCGCGCACACCGTTGATCTGGATCACGGCGGCATTGTTGCGCGGCGTCAATTCGCCGTCCAGCACCGGCGTATCGAATTGCAGGACGTTCATGCCGCCATGCGGCAGCGTCACCGGCAGGTCGATATCCTGACCCAGAGGGACCTCGAACGACATGGGCGCGTCACCGTCGATGCTGATGTTCAGCGCGACAAAGGCATCCGCGGGTGGGGGCGTGCCCTGATCCTCGATCCGCAGGGTCAGCGTCACGGGTTCGCCAAGGATGGCAAAGGCCGGGGCATTGGCGACCACCAACCGCCGGTCCCAGTCGTCCGGTTGTCCTGTCAGCAAGGCATGCAGCGGTGCGGGCAGGGCGGGCGCGCGGTCCACGTCGTGCAGCCGCCCGTCGGTCGCCAGAATGACGCCCGCAATCCGGCCCTGGGGTTCTTCGGCAAGGGCATCGGACAGACCGGTCATCAACAGGGTGCCACTGTCGTCAGCACCGTCACCGATGGTGACCACGCGCAATTCGGTATTGTCCAGTTTGGCGACCTCTGCCCGGACATTGGCGATGGCTGCCTCGATCTGGGTCGGGCGGTCGCCGATCTGCTGGCTGGCGGATTGGTCAACCACCAGAACCACGATATCGGACAGGGGTTCGCGGTCTTCGCGCTGGATGGCGGGGTTCAACAGGGCGGCCAAGAGGGCCACCGCCGCCAGACCGCGCAGCCACCAGCCGGGCAGTCGCCGCCAGATCGCCAGTGCAAGGCCCAAAAGGCTAAGGGCTGCGACCACCCAGACCGCAAGCAGCGGCAACAGGGGATCAAGGATCAGGGTTCCGGTCACGGCAGCGATCCTTGGTATCTGGGGCAAACGGTCTGCAACGGGTCCGTTGCAGGGCACAGGCGGGCCATCATTGGCCCAGCCTTTCCAGCAGATCGGGGACATGGACCTGATCGGATTTATAATTGCCCGTCAGCACATGCATGATCAGGTTCACGCCGAACCGGTAGGCATATTCGCGCTGCGTCTCTCCGGCCTGACCGCGGCCGACGGGAAACATCCGGTTGCCGCGGTCGTCCACGGCCCATGCGCGGGCCCAGTCGTTGCCCCCGATGACAACCGGGGTCACGCCGTCGTTGAGGGTGCGAAACGGCATCCCGTCGATCTGTGCGGCATCCGGGGCCGATGCTTCGACCCAGACATCGCGGCTGGCTGTGCGACCGGGGAAATCCTGCAACAGATAAAAGGTCCGGGTCAGCACGTGGTCTTCGGGGATCGGTTCCAGCGGCGGGATGTCCAGCGTGCGGGCAATGGCCTGCAACTGGCGCCCCTCCGGGCTGGACGATCCAAAGGCCGCCGTATCCGCATCGCGGGTATCGAACAGGATCATGCCGCCCGACCGCAGATAGCGGTTCAGTTTCGCATAGGCTTCGCTGCTGGGCAAAGGCTGGTTCGGCACAACGGGCCAATAGAGGAACGGAAAGAAGGCCAGCTCGTCCGTGTCCAGATTGACCGCCATGGGGGCCGCAGGTTCGATCGCCGTGCGGCGGAACAGGATATCGGACAGGCCGCGCAGACCCGCCGCCGACACCCGGTCGGTTTCCGCGTCACCGGTCTGGATATAGCCAAGCACGACACTGCGCGTCGCCTCGATCGCAAAGGCGTCGTTGGCTTGCGGTTGGTCCTGCGCCTGCGCCCCGCCGGGCAAAAGACCCGCCATCAGCGCGAGCACGGCCACGACGGCTGTGACATCGGCACGGGGTCCGCGCAGCCGCCCGCCCACGGCCAGCGACGCGATCACATCAACCATCAGCATCGCGAGTGCTGCGGCCAACAGCCAGCCTTGCAGCGGGGTTTCCCGTGCGGTGTCCAGCCCTTCGACCGGGACAGAGGCGGGCCATTGCGCCGTGGCAAGGGTCGTGTCCGGCCCGGCCACATTGACCGCCACGCTGGTATCCGTTCCCGCATAAAGTCCGGGCGGCAGGTCCGGCCCGACCTGACCGGTGGCCAGCACCTCGCCCGCGATGCCGGCATCGCTGGTCGCATCCGACAACCGCCCATAAGCATCAAGCTGTGCCTGTGGCTGCCAGATCGTGCCGTCAAGGTCTGTCACATCCGGGCTTGTGGGGCGGGTGGACACCGCAAGCCGTTCCAGCATCTGCACGAACAGCCCCGACAGGGGCAGGGTGGACCATTCCGCATTGGCGGTCACGTGGATCAGCACCACCTGACCTTCACCCAAGGTCTTGCGCGTGACCAATGGCGTGCCATCGGCCAGTTGGGCGATGGACCTGTCCGCCAGTGCGGGGTCGGGTTCGGCCACGACCTGCGACGACACCGTGACATCGTCGGGCACCGCAAGCCCGAAGAAGGGCGAACCTTCCGCAAAGGGCGCAAGGGCCTTTGGCTCTCCCCAGCTCATCGCGCCGCCAACGCTGCGGCCACCGGCGCGCAGGCGCACAGGCAGCAGGGGGTCCTCGGTCGTGCGGCCCACATCGGATGCGGCCAGACGTGGTCCGGCAAACCGCACCAGCAGACCGCCCGCATCGACCCATGTCTGCATGGCCTCTGCCTCTGTCGGGGCCAGATTGGCCACATCGGCCATCACGATGACATCGGGATTGGCCTGCAGCACGTCGGACAGGGTGCCGTCCACAAGGTCGGCGGTCGGTGCCAGCGCCTCTCTCAGGTAATAAAGCGGCGACAGCAGATCGAGTGCCTCTGCGTCGCCACCGCCTGCAATCAGGGCCACTTCCCGGCGGCGAAAGGTGTCATCGGTCAGGGTCACGGCCCCGGCGGACCGGGTGGCAGTCAGGGCAAAACGGGTCACGCGATTGCGCAATTCGGGCGGCAAAGTCAGCGTGACCTCTGCCACGTCGGCGCCCGCGTCAAACGTCATGTCAACGCTGGCCAGCACCCGTTCCGCGCCCGCAGGATCAAGGCCGATGGCCTGTACGGGCACGGTGACAGCGGCCCCCTGGGGTGTGCGGGCGCCGGTCAGGATGATGATGCCGTCCTCGAACCGGGCGGGACGCAGGGCCACGGTGGTGCGGGGGGTCTGATAGACGCTGACGGCACCACGGGCCTGCAGGGCCGCCAGCAGCGGATCACGGCTGTCGCGGGCCAGCCCATCGGACAGCCAGACCGTATCGAACTGCCCTGACAGACCAGCGGCGAAGCCGGCCACGGCGGCATCATCCGGTTCCCATGCCGCAGGTTGCAGATTGGGCAGCCGCAAGGCCGTGACATCCCCTGACTGGAAATCGGGGCCGCCTGCGGGAAGATCGGTGAGGGTGACCACCGCCACGCTGCGCCCTTGGCGCGCGGCATCGGCCAGTGTTGCCCCCATCCGGTCGATGCGGTCGTCCCAATCACGGGCATCGGCCCATGTGCCATCCGACAGGATCAAAAGCGGTCCGGTGCCGGGGCGGGCGGTTTGCGGGTTCAGGATCGGTCCGGCAAAGCCCACGATCACCGCAGCCACCGCCGCCAGCCGCAACAGCAGCAACCACCACGGCGTGCGGTCAGACTGACTTTCGGCGTCGGTCAGACCCAGAAGCAGGGCCACGCCGGGAAACCGCCGCCGGACCGGTGCCGGTGGCACGGCGCGCAACAGGATCCACAACACCGGCAGGGCAATCAGACCCAGCAGAAGCCAGCCAGAGGTGAAGGCGAGTGGACCAAGGGTGAACATCAGGCAGGCCTTGTGTCAGCGTCAGGGAGTGGTGGATGTGACGGGGCAGGACAGACTTGGGGCGCTGCCCCAAACCCCGGGATATTTCCAACGAGAAGAAGGACCGGCGCGGCGCCAACAGGATATGTCATGCGCGATGCGACAGTGATTGGTAAAGCCACAGCAGGGATTGCGTGGCGGGTGCATCGGTGTGGTGCGTGCTGAACTGCCAACCGGTCGTGCGGCCAAGATGCATCAGGCGGTCCTTGCGGGCTGCAAGCCGGTCAAGGTAGCGGCTGCGCAGGTCGCCTGCCTTGAGGGTTTCGTGCCGCATGGCACCGGTCATGGATTCAAAGATCGTGCGTCCGTCGAAGGGGAAGGCTTCTTCCTGCGGGTCGAGGATCTGGACCAGCGCGCCGCGCACGCCGCGGTCAGCGGCCGCGGTCAGTGCCGCTTCTGTCGGGGCGATATCGCCAAGGAAGTCAGAGATGAACACGGCCTGCGCATGGGGCAGCAGTCCACGGGCGTCCGGCAGGGGGTGGTCACCCTCTTCGTTTTCGGCAAGGGCCATGGCAAGGCGGGTGATCTGCGCGGTGCCGCGCCGGGGCAACAGATCGCTGCCCGTCATGCCGACCCGTTCGCCGCCGCGCACCAGCAGGATCGTGCAGGCCAACGCCAGCGTGCGGGCCACGATGGCCTTTTGCGGCAGACGGTCGGTCGAGGCAAAGTGCATCGACGCACCCCGGTCAACCCAGAAGTCGACGGACTGCGCGATCTGCCATTCCTTGTCCTGCACGAAGCGGCCATCCGACCGGGCAGAGCGACGCCAGTCGATGCTGCGGGCGTGATCGGTCATCTGGGCCGGGCGGTATTGCCAGAAGGTGTCACCGGTCCCGGCCCGTCTGCGGCCATGATCGCCAAGGATCACCGTGCTGGCCAGATGTTCCGCCGCCGCAAGCAGGGGTGGCAGGGCGCTTGCCGCGTGTTCGGCGGCTGCGCGCAGGGACAGGGCATCGGTCATGCGGCGCGGGCGGTCCGGGTCGCATCGGCGGCAGCCGCATCAATGATGGCGTCCAGATCCTCGCCCCGCGCGCGGGCGGCAAAGGACAGCGCCATCCGGTGTTTCAGGACCGGACCGGCCATCCGCCGCACGTCGTCGGGCGAGGGTGCAAGTCTGCCGTCCAGCAGCGCCTGTGCACGGACGCATAACATCAGAGCCTGTGCGGCACGCGGGCCGGGGCCCCAGCTGACCGCATTGCGGATCGCGGCAGGCGCGTCCGCGTCCGGGCGGCAGGACCGCACCAGATCAAGGATCATTTCCACGATGGCATCGCCCACGGGCATCCGCCGCAGCAGGATCTGCGCGGCCAGCAGATCGTCGGTTGTAAAGACGGCTGTCGCCTCTGCCTCTGTGGCGCCTGTGGTGGCGATCAGGATATCGCGTTCGGTCGCGCGGTCGGGATAGGGCACGTCGATCTGCACCAGAAACCGGTCAAGCTGCGCTTCGGGCAGGGGATAGGTGCCTTCCTGTTCGATCGGGTTCTGCGTCGCCAGCACGTGGAACGGGCGACCCAGAGGGCGGTGCTGCCCCGCGATGGTGACCTCTTTTTCCTGCATCGCCTGCAACAGGGCCGATTGCGTGCGCGGGCTGGCGCGGTTGATTTCGTCGGCCATCAGCAACTGGCAAAAGATCGGACCTTCGAGAAAGCGGAACTGGCGGGTGCCGTCGGGCAGGGTGTCCAGCACCTCTGACCCCAGAATGTCGGTGGGCATCAGGTCGGGAGTGAACTGGATCCGGTTCCCGTGCAGGCCCATGACGGTGGACAGGGTGTCCACCAGCCGCGTTTTCCCCAGACCGGGCAGGCCGATCAGAACCGCATGCCCGCCGCAGACCAAGGCCGTCAGCGTCAGGTCAACGACCCGGTCCTGGCCCAGAAAACGGCTGGCAATCGACGACCGTGCCTGACCCAGCCTGATGGCGAGGGATTCGATATCCGCAACAAGATCGTCGGTGTCCGACATGACAATGCTCCATGCTACTCTATGTTCAGCATATCAGCACTTATCCCAGTTGGCCCCAATGGCAAAAGCAGATGACGCACAAAAGAACGTGACACCGCCCCATCCCGAAGGGCTGGCCGCTGCCGCACGGCAGGCGCAGACCGGGCGCGGGCTGCCGCCGATCCACAGTTGGAACCCGCCCCATTGCGGCGATATCGACATGCGGATTGCCCGCGACGGCACGTGGTTTTATGAAGGCACGCCGATTGGCCGTCCGGCCATGGTCAAGCTGTTTTCAACTATCCTGCGCCGTGACGATGACGGCTATGTGCTGGTCACGCCCGTCGAGAAGGTGGGCATCACCGTCGATGATGCGCCCTTTGTTGCCGTTGATTTTCAGGTGGTTGGCGATGATCTGGTGTTCGAGACGAACGTCGGTGACCGGGTCACGGCGGACGCGGACCACCCGATCCGGGTGGATCACGATCCCGACACCGGTGAACCCGCCCCCTATGTACTGGTGCGCGACCGGCTGGAGGCGCTGATCGACCGCAAGAGTTTCTATCGCCTGGTCGATCTGGGGCGCGTTGCCCCGATTGATGGCACCGACTGGTTCGGCCTGTGGTCGGGCGGCGCTTTTTTCGGCATCAGCCCCGCAGCCACGCTGCCGGATCAGGGTTAAGCCGTCACGACGGGATCGGGCGGAAGGTCACTGTGACGCAGTAGCCGTCGGCGGTGCTCTCTCGGTTGACCTGTGCCGCGATCTGCTGGGCAGAGGCATCCATGATCCGCAACCCAAGGCTAGTCAGCGCGTCATGCGCCACCTTGTCGTGCAACGCGCCCACACCGTTGTCACGGCAGATCATCTGCACGTCGCCGTTGGGAGTATAGGCGAGTGCCACATTGATCTGCCCCGGACGGTCACCCGGAAAGGCATGCTTGATCGCATTCGCCACACATTCAGAGGCAACGACAGCGAGGGCGGTTGCCTCTGTCGAGGCGAGTTCGAAGTCCGCAATATCGGTGTGCAGGCTGACATTGTCAGGGCAGGTGGCCGCCAGATGGCCCAGCACACCGCCCATGAAGGGTTTCATGCGGACCTGTGCGATGCTGCTGGACTGATGCAATTCCTTGTGCAGCGCCACGATGGCGGACACCCGGCGTTCGATGGCGGCAAAGGCGGTCAGCGCATCGGGGTCGGTGATCTTGCCCGCATACAGCCGGATCAGCGACTGCACGGTTTGCAGGGAATTCTTGACCCGGTGGTCCATCTCTCCGCGCAGGATTTCCTGATTGCGCAGGGTGCGGCGCAGTTCCAGCTGGGTCATGACCTGATTGGCAAGGGTCCGCAGGGTCTGGCGTTGCAGATCGGTCAGACGGCGGGGCTTGTCGTCCAGAACGCACAGCGTCCCGATCGGCATCCCGTTGTGGGCGCGCAATTGCACACCGGCGTAAAACCGCATCCCGCGTTCC
Organism: Rhodobacterales bacterium; assembly: GCA_038225335.1. Classification (GTDB taxonomy): domain Bacteria; phylum Pseudomonadota; class Alphaproteobacteria; order Rhodobacterales; family Rhodobacteraceae; genus Loktanella. The sequence continues at coordinate 3,250 of JBBREW010000009.1, read as the reverse complement.
GTCACGACCAGATGATTGTCCGCCGTGCGCGGATCAGCGCGCGTATCGGGGATTTCAAGGATATCGTCCTCTAGCAGGGCGTGGCTGCAGATGGCGGCTTCGCGGGGGGTGTCCGCACCGTCATAACCGTGGCTGGCCTTGAACCACTGGCGCGATTCCTCGACCATTGAGACCAGCGACACCTTTGTTTCACAGATCCGCGATGCCAACGCGACGATATCGTCGAAATCCGATTCCGCAGGCGTATCGACAATATTGTAATCGGCCAGGGTCTGCAGACGGACGGTTTCAGCAGGGTGCTGCGGTGCGCGCATGAGACGTGTCCAATAAAAAAACCCGACACAACTTGCCGCATGTCGCATGACATAGATGCGCAACAATGCTGGGGCAAGATGTGCTGCGATCAGATGGGCGGATCGACGCGTGGTTGATCAGGCCACTGGCGCGGGGATGCGTCGCGCCAGTGGTTGCCCGCTGGTTTCAGATGCTGGTGCAGATGTATTTCAGCTCTGTATAGTCGTCGATGCCGTGGTGGCTGCCTTCGCGGCCAAGGCCGGATTGCTTGACCCCGCCAAAGGGCGCGACTTCGGTGCTGATGATGCCCGTGTTGACGCCGACGATACCGTATTCCAGCGCCTCCTGAACCTTGTAGACGCGGCGCAGGTCGGTCGCATAGAAATAGGACGCCAGACCAAAGATCGTGTCATTGGCCATCGCGATCACGTCGTCTTCGTCCTCGAACATGAACAGCGGGGCAAAGGGACCAAAGGTTTCTTCTGTCGCAACCTTCATGTCCTGTGTGGCGCCGGTGACGATGGTGGGCTGAAAGAACTGCCCGCCAAGGCTGTGCTCCTCGCCGCCGGTCAGCAGCTTGGCCCCTTTGGCCAGCGCATCCGCCAGATGTTCCTTGACCTTCTCCTTGGCGTTGGGTTCGATCAGCGGGCCAAGGTCGGTGCCGCTGGTCAGGCCGTCACCGACGACCAGCTTTTCCACGGCCGCTTTCAGCTTTTGGGCAAAGGCATCATAGACACCCTTTTGCACATAGATGCGGTTGGCGCAGACGCAGGTCTGGCCGTTGTTGCGGAATTTGCAGGCAATCGCCCCTTCGACCGCCGCGTCGATGTCGGCGTCGTCGAACACGATGAAGGGTGCGTTGCCGCCCAGTTCCATGCTGCATTTCATGACCTGATCGGCGGCCTGACGCAGCAGGATGCGCCCGACTTCGGTTGATCCGGTAAAGGTCAGTTTGCGCACGATCGGATTTTCGCAGAATTCCTTGCCGACCTCTGACGACGAAGAGGATGTCACGACCGACAGCACGCCCTTTGGCACACCGGCCTCTTCGGCCAGTTTCGCCATGGCAAGCGCAGACAGCGGCGTGAGCGAAGCAGGGCGGACGACAAAGGCGCAGCCAACCGCCAGCGCGGGGGCGACCTTACGGGCGATCATGGCATTGGGAAAGTTCCACGGCGTGATGCCTGCGGCCACGCCGATCGGCTGTTTGATGACCATGATCCGCTTGTCCGGGCCGTGGCCGGGGATGGTTTCACCGTAAACACGCTTGGCTTCTTCGCCGAACCATTCGACGAAACTGGCCCCATAGGCAATTTCGCCACGCGATTCCGTCAGCGGCTTGCCCTGTTCGGCGGTCATGATGATCGCCAGATCCTCTTGGTGCTGCATCATCAGGTCGAACCATTTGCGCATGACCTGTGCGCGGGCCTTGCCGGTTTGTGCCGCCCATGCCTTGCGGGCGGTGTCGGCGATGGCGATGGCGGCCTTGATTTCATCACGGCTCAGGTCCGGGACCGTGGCGATCACGTCGCCGCGCGCGGGGTTCACCACGTCAATGGTCTTGCCCGATGCGGCGTCGGTCCAGACCCCTGCGACGAAGGCCTGCTGGCACACAAGATCGGGCCGCTGAAGCTGGCTGGCAAGGTCGGTGGTCTGGTCAAGCATGGTGCTCTCCGGTTTTCGGGATAGGGTGTGGTCAGGATATATACCTTGGGAACACGAAAGGGAAACAGGATGCGGCTGGACGATGCCTATGCCAACGGCCCGCACATTCCGGATGGCGACCGTTTTCCGGCGCTTTGGGCGGACAAGTCCGCAGCGTTCCGGGCGCGTGCGGGGGGTGTCATGGATGAACGCTATGGGCCCGGACCCCGCGCCCTGTTCGATCTGTTCACACCGGAGGAGTCCGCCGGGGACAAGGCCGGGTACGAGGCCGGGGGCCATGCCCAAGGGACGGTCATCTTTGTCCATGGTGGATACTGGCGCAGCACCGACAAGACCCTGTGGTCGCATCTGGCGGCGGGACCGCTGGCGCGGGGGTGGCGGGTCGCGATGATCGGTTACGATCTGTGTCCGGCGGTCAGCATCGCGCAGATCACGCAACAGGTGGCGGCGGGAATTGCGGCCATTGCGGACCGGGTGCCCGGTCCCCTGCGCCTGACCGGCCATTCGGCGGGTGGTCATCTGGTGGCGCGGATGCTGGACCCGGCGGTGGCCGCACCCTGGATCAGCCGGGTGACGGGGGTTGTTCCGATATCGCCGCTGTCGGATCTGACACCTTTGCTGCAGACCACGATGAATGCCGATCTGGGCTTGGATGCGGACAGCGCCCGCGCTGAAAGTCCGCGGTGGCAACCCCCGCCGCATGTGCCGGTCACGGTCTGGGTCGGGGGGGCAGAGCGTCCGGCGTTTCTGGAGCAGGCCCGGTGGCTGGGTGAGGCCTGGTCCTGCCCCGTTGTGGTGCGGGCCGGACGCCACCACTTTGACATCATAGCCGGGCTGGAAGATGGCGCATCCGCCTTGACAGCGGCGGTGACAGGCCCGCCCGGCAGCGCAGGCTGAGGGGCGCTGCCCCTCATGCTCCCCGGGATATTTCAGACGAGAAGAAAGGGACGGTCAGTTTGCAAAGGCCCGCGCATGGCAGGGCAGGGGATCGCGGGGACCGGACCGGGCCAAATAGATTCCGCGCGCAATGGCCCGCGCCATGCAGGTCGCGGCGGCATGACCCAGCCAGGCATGATCCGCGCAGGGCACGTCGCCATGGCTGAGGGCAAAGATCAGATCGCCGTCAAAGGGCGTGTGGCTGGGCACAAGAGCGCGGGCAAATCCATCATGGGCCGCAATCGCAAGCCGGGTGCATTGCGCCTGCGACAAGGCCGCGTTCGTGGCCACGATCCCAAGGGTCGTGTTGCGGCTATCGCCCTTCATTGCGGGCCTGCCCATGGGGGTGGTGGGC
>JBBREW010000008.1:0-20379 GCA_038225335.1 Rhodobacterales bacterium | reverse complement strand
CTTTTGTGCGGCCTGTGGCATCGCCGATGTGCCCGAACCCGTCGCCGTGCCCGATTACCCGTCCCCCGGCCCCCGCACGACAGAGGCCGCCCGGCTGGTCAACGCCCTGATCACCAACCCGACCCTGCGCGCGGACATCCTGCGCGATTACATCGCCTGCGCACCGCCTGACAATCCCGGCACATGGACAATGCCCGCCGCACTGGCCACCGCGCTTGTTGATCGCTTTGGGCAGGACAGCGGTGCGTTTGCTGCGGCGCGCGGCTATGATCCGGCCTTGGATCAGTGGCGGCAGGCGATCGCAGAGGCCGCAGCCCCGCCCGCCACCTTGCTGGGGCCGGGCGAATTGCGCGCCCTTCGCAATGCGCGGCTGCGGTGTGAACGCCCGGATGCGGGTCAGGATGCCGTGCCGTCGCTGGTGCTGACGGTCCCGCCCCCCACATCGCCCCAGCTGGTGATCCGGCCAAGACCATGGGTTGTGCGGCTGGCCCGCAGTCTGCGGATGATCCGTTAAAGCGGGTCGATATCGCCTTGCGCGCGGGTCGTATGGAAATCCGCCTCCCACGCTTCAAAGCTGCCGGTGGCAATGGCGTCGCGCATCTGGCCCATGATCTGCTGAAAATATTGCAGGTTGTGCCAGGTCAGCAGCATCCCCGATATCATCTCTTGGGCCTTGAAGACGTGGTGCAGATAGGCGCGGGAATAATGCCGGCAGGCCGGACAGGTGCAGTTTTCGTCCAGCGGGCGCGGATCATCGGCGTGGCGTGCGTTTTTCATGTTCACCACACCGTGCCGGGTGAACCCCTGCCCGGTCCGGCCCGACCGGCTGGGCAGGACGCAATCCATCATGTCGATCCCCCGCTTGACCGCGCCGACGATATCGTCGGGCTTGCCCACCCCCATCAGATAGCGCGGCTTGTCGCGGGGCAGCATGTCGGTCGCGAAATCAAGACATCCGAACATCGCGTCCTGCCCTTCGCCCACCGCCAGACCGCCCACCGCATACCCGTCGAACCCGACGGCGGTCAGCGCCTTGGCCGATTCCTCTCGGAAATCCTGTTCCAGCCCGCCTTGCTGGATGCCGAACAGGGCATGGCCGGGCCGGTCGCCAAAGGCGTCCCGCGACCGCTGCGCCCACCGCATCGACAGGCGCATGCTGTCAACGATCCGGTCCCTGTCCGCAGGCAGGGCGGGACATTCGTCGAAACACATCACGATATCGGACCCCAGCAGTTTCTGGATCTCCATGCTGCGTTCCGGGGACAGCATATGCTTTGACCCGTCGATATGCGATTTGAAGGTGACGCCCGCCTCTGTCAGCTTGCGCAGATCGGCAAGGCTCATCACCTGAAACCCGCCCGAATCCGTCAGGATGGGTTTGTCCCAGTTCATGAACCGGTGCAGCCCGCCCAGACGCGCGATCCGTTCCGCCGTGGGCCGCAGCATCAGATGATAGGTGTTGCCCAGAAGAATATCCGCGCCGGTTGCAGCGACGCTGTCGGGCAACATCGCCTTGACCGTGGCCGCAGTCCCCACCGGCATGAACGCGGGCGTCCGGATATCGCCCCTTGGGGTATGGATCACGCCGGTCCGGGCGGCACCGTCGGTTGCGGTCAGATCAAAGCTGAAACGGGCGGTCATGGGGCATCCTTGAAAAGCTGCCCCCTTTTGCCTTTGCGGCCCGCAAATGAAAAGGGGATGATCCGGCGACCGGAACCCCGCCCCGCCGCACGGGTTTGTCATGCGCGGATGGGTTGGCCTTTACCCAGACGCATCCAATCCCTATATGTTCGGTCAGGAATAGACGGGGACCCCTGCCATGACCGACACCACCGCACCGATGGAAGGCACGCCGCTGATCGCGCCGTCCAGCACCGACCATCCGTTGCACGAAAAGATCGTAGAGGCCTGCCGCACGGTCTATGACCCGGAAATTCCGGTCAATATCTATGATCTGGGCCTGATTTACACGATCAGCGTCGATGACGACAGCGCCGTGCGGATCATCATGACCCTGACCGCACCCGGTTGCCCCGTGGCCGGGGAAATGCCCGGTTGGGTCGCGGATGCGGTGGAACCGCTGGCCGGCGTGAAACACGTGGATGTTGAAATGACATTCGAGCCCCAATGGGGTATGGATATGATGAGCGATGAAGCCCGGCTTGAACTGGGCTTCATGTAGGGTTGGCAAGACCGCCTGTCTTTCAGGGCGGCGCGCCTGCCAGAGCGACAGAAAGATTACCGGACGAAAGGACAGTCCATGTTTGGCATCCCCGGAAAACAGGCCGTCAGCATCACGGCGCAGGCAGCCGCACAGATTGCGAAACTGATGGCCCGCGACGGACATCAGGGCCTGCGCGTGGGCGTCAAGAAAGGCGGCTGCGCGGGCATGGAATACACCATGGACTATGTGACCGAGGTGAACCCGCTGGACGAAGTGGTCGAAGTCGACGGTGCCCGCGTCATGATCGCACCGATGGCGCAAATGTTCCTGTTCGGCACGCAGATCGACTATGAAACATCGCTGCTGGAAAGTGGGTTCAAATTCCGCAACCCCAACGTCGTCGATGCCTGCGGTTGCGGCGAATCGATCAAGTTCGACGCGGCGCTGACCGCCCGCTGACGCCCGCGGGGCTGCCTGCGTCAGCCCTGCTTCAGATGCACATAGGTTTCAGCAAACCGCCGTTGCAGGTGATCGGACGCCTTGATCGGTGCGGCCCCGGCGGGGGCCACATTGGCGTCGTGGTCGGGGTTGAAGAACAACGGCACGCTGATCCGTTCGGCGCGGGTGCCGACGACCCGGTGCGGGGTCGCCACGATGCGGCCCGCTGTCCACATCTCCAGCATCTCTCCGAAATTGATGATGAATTCGCCGGGCGGCGCTGACAGCGGTGTCCACCCCCCGCCCCTGCGGCGGACCTCCAACCCCGCGGTGCCGTCGGTCGCGAGCAATGTCAGGCATCCGTAATCCGTATGGGTCGCGATGCCAAAATCCTGCGCCCCCGCATCCCGGGGCCGTTCGGGATAGAAATTACCCCGCAACAAGGCCATCGGTGTGGCAAAGCGGGTGGCGAAATAGCTGCCATCCTCGCCCACCGCATCCAGAAACGCGATCAGCAGACGATGGGCAAAACGGACCGCATCGGTGAAATAGGATTGCAGGATCGGCGCGAAATCAGCGGGGGTGTCGGGCCACAGATTCGGCGCATAGGCCGGATGCCCGATCGCCGGATCGCCGGGATCAAGCGTCAGACCGCAATCAAAGACCTGCTTGTAATCGGGGTTGGCGGTAGGATCGACCTGTTCGCTGCCGGGCGCGCCCCAGCCCCGGTTCGATCCCGTCGCCGCCATGTCCCAAGCCGCCTTCTGTGCGGCAGGCAAGGCAAAGAACGCGGCATAGGCGGCAATCACGGCCTGCACGCGGTCCGCCGTCAGCGGTGTGTTGAACACGGTCAGAAACCCCACATCCGACGCGCCCAGCCGTGCGGCGGCCACGGCGGCAGCGTGTCCTCCGTGTCGTTCGTCCAGCAAGGCAGAGGCATCAATGCGGGGGATGGCGGATTGGGACATGATACCGGGCCTTTCGATCTGTGGTGCCACTTGCTACCAAGCCTGCAGGACAATCGCAAAGGAACATGCCATGCGCCGCAAACTTGCCGCCGGAAACTGGAAGATGAACGGGCTGACCGACGCCCTTGATCAGGTCAAGGCGCTGACCGATGCCTTTCCGGACCCCGATGTGGATGTCCTGCTGTGCCCGCCCGCCACGCTGATCGCCCAGATGGCCTGGGCGCGCGGGGCGCATCCCTTGCAGATCGGCGGGCAGGATTGCCACGCACAGACCAGCGGCGCGCATACCGGCGACATTTCCGCGCCGATGCTGAAGGATGCAGGCGCCAGCCATGTGATCGTCGGTCATTCGGAACGCCGGGCCGATCACGGGGAAACCGACGCCACCGTGGCGGACAAGGCGGCGGCGGCACAGGCGGCGGGGCTGATCGCGATCATCTGCGTCGGCGAAACGCTGGCGCAGCGGGATGCGGGCGACGCCGTTGCGGTCGTGACGGATCAACTGCGCGGATCGCTGCCCGCAGGGTCCACGGCGGGCAATACGGTCATCGCCTATGAACCGGTCTGGGCCATCGGCACCGGGCGTGTGCCGACGCTGGACCAGATTGCCCAGATGCACGCAGCGATCCGCAGCGCCCTGTCGGACGCGCTGCCGGATGCGGACCGGATGCGGATTCTTTATGGCGGGTCGGTCAAAGGATCGAACGCGGCCGATATCTTTGCCGTGGACCATGTGGACGGGGCACTTGTCGGCGGGGCCAGCCTGACAGCCGCCGATTTCGGACCCATCGTCGCGGCCCTCGGGTCTGCCTGATGCAGCGTCACGCGGGCGGTGTCGCCGCCCGCGTGACGATTCCCGTCAGTTGATGACGGTTTGCGGCCCCATGACCGAATTGGGCAGGAAGGTCGATATGATCGGGATATAGGTGATCATGATCAGAAAGACGAACAGCACTGCAAGGAACGGCAGCGCGGCGCGGACCACGGCCATCATCGGCATATTCGCCACACCAGAGGTCACGAACAGGTTCAGACCCACAGGCGGCGTGATCATGCCGATTTCCATGTTCACCACCATGATGATGCCCAGATGGATCGGATCGATGCCAAGCTGGATGGCAATCGGAAAGACCAGCGGCGCCACGATCACGATCAGGCCCGAGGGTTCCATGAACTGACCGCCGATCAGCAGAATGACGTTCACGACGATCAGGAACGTGATCGGCCCCAGCCCCGCCCCCAGCAGCGCATTCGCGATATGCTGTGGGATCTGTTCGTCGGTCAGCACGTGTTTCAGGATCAGCGCGTTTGCGATGATGAACATCAGCGTGACGGTCAGCTTGCCGGATTCGAACAGGGTCCGGCGTGTGTCGGGGTGAAAGAACGCGGTGATGATCGCCACCGGCTTGCGCCACAGGGGCAGCGGCCGCTGACCCGGCCCGCGGTGCAGCGGACCCATGTCACGGTAGATGAAAGACGCCACAAGGAACGCATAGACCGCCGCAACCGCCGCCGCCTCTGTCGGGGTAAAGGCACCGCGACGCCATGTTAGACCAAAAGGATCAAGGCTGATCCAGGGGTGGCCATAGATACCGCCCATGATGATGACGATCAGACCAAGACCCCACAGTGCATCACGGAATGAATCGCCGATTTCACCCCAACCCAGCCATTCCCCGCGGGGCATGTTCTTGATCCGGGCCATGATATAGATCGTGACCATCAGCATGGTCCCGGCCAAGAGGCCCGGAATCACACCCGCCAGAAACATCCGCCCGACGCTGACATCCGTGGCAGAGGCATAGACGACCATGACGATGGACGGCGGGATCAGGATGCCCAATGTGCCCGCGTTACAGATCACGCCCGCCGCGAATTCCTTGGTGTAACCGACCCGCGTCATGGCGGCGATCACGATGGACCCGATGGCGACCACGGTCGCGGGCGACGATCCCGACAGAGCGGCAAAGATCATGCAAGCCAGCACACCGGCGATGGCCAGACCGCCTTGCAGGTGCCCCACGCAGGCAATGGCAAAGCGGATGATCCGTGTGGCCACCCCGCCTGTGGACATGAACGACGAGGCCAGAACAAAGAACGGGATCGCAAGCAGGGTATAATGACCCGCCATCGCCTGAAAGATCGATTGCGCCACCGCAGCAAGCGATGTGTTGGAAAACATCAGCTGAAAGATGATGGACGCAAGCCCCAGCGACACGGCGATCGGCACACCGATCAGCAGCAGCCCCATGATCATCACAAAAAGAAGCAGAACTTCCATAACCTCAGGCGTCCTTGTTCAACAGGGCGGCATCGGCGACCGCGTCTTCTGCTTCGTGGCTGACGATCAGGCTGGCGGCCTGATCGGTCCAGACCCGCCAGACGGCCTGACAGACCCGGAACAGGATCAGCACAGCGGCAATCGGCAGCATCGTATAGGGCACTACGCGCGGCATTTTCGAATAGCGTTCGTCGTAATTGATCAGGGGTTCCAGCCAGCGCATCCAGTCTGTCATCGGGATCTGGTCGGTTTCGAAAAACGACGCCGACCGTACCGTGCTGTCAAACCCGGTCGGGAACCAGCGTCCCGAGGTCGGCGGCAGATCGGCAAAAGGTGCCCAGTAATCATAGGCGCCTTTCAAAAACAGCAGGGCATAGGCGATACAGACGGCACCCGCGATCAGGGCCACGACCTTGCGGGTTCGAGGTGGCAGCAGATTGGTCAACGCATCGACGCCCAGATGCGCCGTCACCTTGAACCCGTAAGCGATGCCGAACAGGACCAGCCATGCGAACAGGGTCAGCACGACTTCCAGACTCCAGATGATCGACATGTTGAACACATATCGCAGGATGATATTCGTGAATGTCAGCAGCGTCATGATGCCCAAAAGCAGGGCAATGATGCCTTCCTCGATTCCGTTCACGGCAGCGCCGACCGGCCCACGCGCCTCATATCCCCGGCTCATGTGCCAGCCCCCTGCCTGTGTTCTGGAATTAAGCGAACATCGCCCGGACCTTTTGATCCGGGCGATGGCCTTGACCGGTGTATCGGATCAGAGCGAGTCGTTGATCACCTGTGCGGCGTCGATGTTCTCCTGCCCCACCTCTTCGGCGAACTGGGTCCAGACGGGCATCATGATATCGACCCATGCCTGACGCTGCGCCTCGTCCAGTTCCACGATGGTGCCACCGGCATCCAGAATGGCTTGCCGCGCTTCCAGATCGACCTGTGTGACGGCAGCGTTGCGTTCGGTGGTCACCTCTTCGATGATGGTCACGAACTGGTCACGCACTGCAGGGTCCAGACTGTCAAGGAAATCGACAGAGCTGACGACCATGTAATCGATGATGCCGTGGTTCGTTTCGGTGATGCCGTCCTGCACTTCGAAGAACTTCTGGCCATAGATATTGGCCCAGCTGTTTTCCTGACCGTCCACAACACCCGTCTGCAAGGCACCATAGACTTCGGCAAAGGCCATCGGCTGCGGGCTGGCCCCCAGCGCGTTCATCTGTGCGACCAGAACATCGGACGGCTGCACCCGGAATTTCAGCCCGTTGGCATCAGCAGGGGCGATCAGCGGCTTGTTGGCCGAAATCTGCTTCATGCCGTTGTGCCAATAGCCCAGACCCTGCAGACCGCGCCGCTGCATCATGTCCAGCATGCCGCGGCCGGTTTCAGAGGCCTGAAACGCATCGACGGCTTCAATGTTCTTGAACATGAAGGGCAGATCGAACAGCCGGTAAGCCTTTGTGATGGATTCGAACAACGACAGCGACGGGGCGGCCAGTTGGACATCACCGCGCAACAGCGCCTCGATCACCTGTTCGTCGGTGTAAAGCGTCGAATTCGGGAACACCTGCATGCACATCGTGCCGTCCATTTCGGCGTTGACGCGTTCCATCAGCAGTTGTGCGGCGATGCCTTTGGGATGGTTGTCCGTGTTGGTGACGTGGCTGAACTTGACGACGGTTTCGCCCGCGTCGCACCCGGCTGCATCCTGTGCTGCGACAGCGGATGCAGCGACAGACATTGCAGCCGCAAAAGCTGCGGTTTTCAAAAATGACATGATATCTCCTCCCAGAGCGTATTTCGGTCTGATGGTTGCCGAATATGTCGGACGACACTACACGATCAGCAACGACTGACAAGCGGTGAGCCCTGCCTAATTCAACATGTGATCCGGCCGGGTCCCGTTTGCATGCGAAGCCAAGGATTCATCGTCGGCCACGTCACTGTCGCGCGGGGACCGAAAGGTCTGATCCGTGATGATGCGCAACTGTGCGACCGCGTTTTCCAGACTGTCGAGGCCCGCATCCGCGCCGCACAGCTCGCACACCATTGCGGTGTCCAGAATCTTGCCTGCCAGAACGACCGGCACCATGGGGGCCACGATCCGCAAACCCACCACCAGCCGTGTCACGGGTGCGACGGTCCGGCTGTCATTGGACACGATCACGACCGCCGCCAGCCGTGCCACATCGGCGCGGGCGATGATGCTGTCGTGATCCTCTGCCACGGCCAGATCGACCTCCCAGCCGTCGCGGCGGAACAGATCGGCCGCCATGTCGCTGGCCAGCGTATGTGTGTCGCCGGGCAGCAGGGCCAGCAGGATGCGACGGGCATTGTCGGGCCGCGGCCCGTCCTGATCCAGCACATGCCGCAGGCCCCGGATGATCCGGTAAAGCCGCCCTGACGCCATCGTCACCTCGGCAAAGGACAACCGGTCATCGTCCCATTGACGTCCCAATTCCCGGGCCGCTGCGGCGATGAAGCTCAGGTAGATTGTCGGCGTCGATTGCCCCCCGCGCCGCAGGTTCAGGATGAACCGTTCGGCGCTGTCATCATGGGCCGCAGTCAGCGTGGCACAAAAGCGCGCGATGTCTGCCGCATCCGGGGCAGGATTGCCTTCGGCCTGCCGTGGCAGACGGAACGCAAGCCTGCGCACCACCTCGCGTGCGACGCTGCCGACCGCCTCTGGCGGCAGCGTGGCCTGTAAATGCGAGAATTGCGCCTGCGCAAGCATCCACGCATCGCGATCGAGATCGTCGTCGTGCTGTGTCTGAACCGCCTTCACAACAGCCCCCCCTTGTCGTGTTCCCCCGTCCGGATCAGCAGTGCAACAGGCTATGCTGCATGCCTTCGGTATCCGGTCGTATGCCCAAACTAGCATTACATCACGACACTGTGGTGTGTCAGAATGTCGCAACCTGTCTTGCGGCAGCGCAGCAAACACGCAATACCGCTTTCATGCAGCAGATCAGCCAATCCCCCACCGCCCCCGATTTCGTGCAAAACCCCTATCCGTTCTATGAACGACTGCGTGGCTTGGGGCCGCTGGTGTACTGGACCGAATACGACATGATCTGCGCCACGGATCATGCCACGGTCAGTGCCGTTTTACGTGACAAGCGGATGGGGCGGCAAGCCCCGCCGGACCGTATTCCCCCCGCCGATCCGGCCCGGGCGGGGTTCGACGCCATCGAACGTCATTCGATGCTGGAACTGGATGGACCGGACCACGCCCGCCTGCGCGGGCTTGTGCTGCGGGCCTTCACCTCGCGCAGTATCAAGCGGTTGGAGGACGGTTTGCGGGCCGTGTGCCACAGCCTGATCGACGCCTTTCCGGCAGGGCCGTTCGATCTGCTGACCGCCTATGCGCAACCGGTGCCGGTCATCACCATCGCCCGCCTGCTGGGTGTGCCCGAAGCAGCCGCCGGTGATCTGCTGCGCTGGTCCAATGCGATGGTCGCGATGTATCAGGCCCGCCTGACACCGCAGATCATGGCGCAGGCAGAGGCCGCAAGCCGCGATTTCACCGCCTTCTTGCGCGACCATATCGCGCAGCGCCGACGTGATCCCGGCGACGATCTGATCAGCACGCTGATCGCAGCCGAAGACGCCCTGAGCGAGGTTGAAATGATTTCAACCTGCATCCTGTTGCTGAATGCAGGCCACGAAGCGACCGTGCATACGCTGGGCAATGGCGTGGCCCGGATGTTGACTGCTGACCAGCGGCGATCCGACACCGCCGCAATCGAGGAGGTGATGCGTTACGATCCACCCCTGCACATGTTCACGCGCTGGGTGCATCAGGACTGTGTCGTGGCCGGCCACCGCTTTGTGCCCGGCGACCGGATCGCCTGTCTGCTGGGGTCCGCCAACCGCGACACGGCCGTCTGGCCGGATGCGGACCGGTTCGACCCCGACCGCACCGGTCCGGCCCATGTGGCCTTTGGCGGCGGGGCACATTTCTGCGTCGGCGCACCTTTGGCCCGGATGGAATTGCAGATCGCCCTGGAGGTGCTTTGGGACCGCTGCCCTGATCTGGCGCTGGCCGGACCTGCCGTCTATGCGGATGTCTATCATTTCCACGGGTTGGACAGGTTGATGGTGCGGAACGCCTCCGGCGGGGGAGTATTTCAGGAAAAAGCGAGGCAGGCCTTGCGCTGAACGGCGGGGTCCAGACAGAGTGCGGCCGCCGCGCACACGCCGCTATAACGGCAGGGCGGTGGTTGATTTGATTTCCTCCATCGAGAGCAGTGCCGTGACATTGTGGACCCGCACTTCGGCAATCAGGGCCTGATAAAAGGTGTCATAGGCCCGCGCATTGGCGACACGCACCTTCAGGATGTAGTCGATGTCGCCCGCCAGCCGATGCGCCTCTTGCACCTCTGGCCGGGCGTTGAGGGCCGTGAGAAATCGCTTCTGCCAGTCTGCATCGTGTTCGCTGGTGCGGATCAGAACGAAGAAACAGGCATCGAATCCCAGGGCTTCGGCATCAAGGATGACGGTCGTCTCTCCGATCACCTTGGCGGCGCGCAGCTTGCGGATGCGGTTCCAGACAGGGGTCTTCGACGACCCGACCTCTGCCGCGATCTCGTCCAGCGACCGGCCCGCGTCGCGTTGCAGGGCGGCCAGAATTTTGCGATCCATGGCATCGATGCGAACAGACATTTCGCTGATCCTTTCACTGGTGGAACGATTGCACAATCAGGCGTCCATTTCGGAATGCCTGTTCTTATCTAACCGCGCCGCTGGTCAAAAACCAGAATAATGTTCTATATCAGACAGGTCAAAAGGAGGCGCGCAGTGGATCATTTTCCAGTTTTCATGGCCGTCGCGGGGCGGCGGATTGTCCTGTCGGGCGGCGGTGATGCGGCCCTGGCCAAACTGCGCCTGATCCTGAAGACGACAGCACATGTCACCGTCTTTGCTGCAGAGGCCGATGCGGACATCCACCGCTGGGCTGCTGCTGGCAAATTGCGCCTGATCGGGCGCGCGCTGGAACCGGGTGATGCGATGTGCGCGGTGCTGTTTTATGCCGCGAACGAAGATGCCGCCGAGGATGCCCGTGTCGCAGCACTGGCGCACCGGGACGGCGCGCGCGTCAATATCGTGGACAATCTGGCGGACAGTCAGTTCATTACGCCTGCCATCGTGGACCGCGACCCTGTGGTCATCGCCATCGGCACCGAAGGTGCGGCCCCGGTGCTGGCGCGGCGGATCAAGCGGGATCTGGAAGAACGGCTGCCAGCGGGTCTGGGGGTGCTGGCCCGCATCGGCAAGACATTCCGGGCCGCAGCCGATGTATTGCCCATGGGGGTCAAACGCCGGGATTTCTGGTCGGCATTTTATGACAAAATCGGCCCGCAGGCGGTCGAGGCGGGCGGCGAGGCCGCCGTGGTTCCCGCCTTGCAGCGGCTGCTGGACGACACCCTGAGCACCCGTGACAAGGTCGGCCATGTCGATCTGGTCGGTGCAGGCCCCGGCGATCCTGACCTGTTGACCCTGAAGGCGCGCAAGGCGCTGGATGTGGCCGATGTCGTGATCTACGACCGCCTTGTGTCCGCACCGATCCTTGAACTTGCCCGGCGCGAGGCGCTGATGATCGATGCGGGCAAGGAAGGGTTCGGCACGGCGATGTCCCAATCCGACATTGACGCGCTGATGGTGGCCCATGCAGCCAAGGGGGCCCATGTGGTGCGGCTGAAATCCGGCGATCCGACGGTCTTTGGCCGTCTGGACGAAGAGCTGGGCGCCCTTGACGCCGCCGGGATCAGCTGGCGGATCGTGCCCGGGATCACCGCCGCCAGTGCCGCTGTGGCGGGCATCGGGCAAAGCCTGACCCGGCGCGGCCGCAACAGCACCGTGCGGTTCCTGACCGGTCACGACACGGCGGGGTTTGCCGATCACGACTGGCGCACGCTGGCGCGGCCGGGCGAGGTCGCGGCGATTTATATGGGCAAGCGCGCGGCGCGTTTCATCCAAGGCCGGTTGCTGATGCACGGGGCCGATCCCGCAACGCCGGTCACCATCATCGAGAATGCGTCCCGCCCCGACTGCCGGGTGCTGGCGACAACGCTTGCGCAGCTTGAACCTGCGCTTACCGCTGCAGGGTTGACCGGCCCTGCCCTGACATTCCTTGGGCTGTCCCCAAGAGAGGCGCTGCGCGTCGATGTCCCCCTGATCCAAGAGGAGTTTGCCTGATGCCAAAGCCATATGTGCCGCAGGTTGTCACCGCCAATGCACTGCTGGACGGCGATGCCGTCTGGCTGACTGCCGACGACCGCTGGTCCCCCGATCTGCAAGAGGCGGAATTGCTGACCGACGCCGACCACGCCGCCACGCGGCTGAAGGCCGGAGCCGCGCGTGCGTCAGAGGTCGCGGGTGCCTATCTGGCCGATGCGACGCCGGGCGCGGACGGACCCGCCCCCCTTCATTTCAGAGAGGCGTTCCGCACCCGCGGGCCGTCCAACTATTTCCACGGCAAGCAGGCGGAGCGGCAGGATGTATAACTACAACGCGTTTGACGAGGCCTTTGTGCGCAGCCGCGTGGCCCAGTTCAGTGGTCAGGTCGCGCGCCGCATCGACGGCAGCCTGACAGAGGACGAGTTCAAACCCCTGCGCCTGATGAACGGTCTTTATCTGCAACTGCACGCCTATATGCTGCGGGTGGCGATCCCGTACGGCACGCTGAACAGCAGCCAGATGCGTCAGCTGGCGATGATCGCTGACCGCTGGGACAAAGGTTACGGCCATTTCACCACGCGCCAGAACATCCAGTACAACTGGCCCAAACTGCCCGATGTGCCGGCCATTCTGGACGCTTTGGCCGATGTGGAAATGCACGCCATCCAGACCAGCGGCAACACAATCCGCAACGTGACCGCAGACCATTTCGCGGGTGCTGCCGCGGACGAGGTCGCGGACCCGCGGCCCTATGCCGAATTGCTGCGGCAATGGTCCACCGACCATCCGGAATTCCAGTTCCTGCCCCGCAAGTTCAAGATCGCCGTCACCGGTGCGGCAGAAGACCGCGCCGTGATCGCAGCGCATGATATTGGCCTTCAGGTCGTGACCCGCGACGGCGGCATCGGATTTCGCGTGCTGGTGGGTGGTGGTCTGGGCCGCACCCCGATGATCGGCAAGGTCATCAGCGATTTCGTGCCCGTGGCCGACCTGCTGCCCTATTGCGAGGCGATTGTCAGCGTCTGGAACCTGCTGGGCCGCCGCGACAACAAATACAAGGCGCGGATCAAGATCACCGTCCACGAACACGGCATCGACGCGATCCGCGATCTGGTGGACGACCGGTTCACGCGGATCAAGCCGCTGTTCACCGGTGTCGATCAGGCGTTGCTGGCCGATATCACCGCAGCCTTTGCGCCGCCGCCGTTCAAGGTTGCGGGCACTGACGGCTATGACGCGGCGCGTGCGGCCAACCCTGCGTTTCGCAGCTGGGCAGATACCAACCTTGCCGCGCACAAGGCCGAAGGCTACGCCATCGTCAGCGTGTCGTTGAAAAAGCAGGGGGCCACCCCCGGCGATGCCAGCGCCGAACAAATGCGCGTGCTGGCCGATCTGGCGGAAACCTATGGCCACGACGAATTGCGGATCAGCCACGAACAGAACGTCATCCTGCCGCATGTCCACACATCGGACCTACCGCAGGTCTATGCGGCGCTGCGTGCGGCTGATCTGGCGACGGCGAATATCGGGTTGATATCCGACATCATCGCCTGCCCCGGCATGGATTACTGCGCGCTGGCGACCGCACGGTCGATCCCCATCGCCCAGCAGATCGCGGTGCGGTTCGACGAATTGAAACTGGAACACGACATCGGCCCGCTGAAGATCAAGATTTCGGGCTGCATCAATGCCTGCGGGCATCACCACGTGGGCCATATCGGCATTCTGGGTCTGGACCGGGCGGGTGTGGAAAATTACCAGATCACCCTTGGCGGCGATGGCACGCAGGACGCGGCCGTCGGCGAACGCGCTGGTCCCGGTTTTGGTGCAGAAGAGGTGATTCCCGCGATCGAACGGTTGATCGCAGGCTATCTGGATATTCGCCTGTCGCCGGAGGAGACCTTTCTGCAAACCTTCCGCCGACTGGGCATGGATCCGTTCAAGGCCGTGCTTTATCCCGACAAGGAAGGGTCGCGTAATGCCGCATGACGCCTTGCCGGCCCGTGCGGCGGTCCTGAACGACGCCTACCGGCACCATGCCGCACAGGCTGTGCTGGCCCGGGCGCTGCGCGATCCGGAGGTGGGGCGTCTGGCCTTGGTCAGCTCTTTCGGGGCTGAATCCGTGGCGCTGCTGCACATGGTCTCGGTCATCGACCGCACGACGCCAGTGCTGTTTCTGGACACCGAAATGCTGTTTGCGGAAACCCTGACCTATCAGATGGAGGTGGCGGAACGGCTGCGGTTGACCGATGTGCGGATTCTGCACCCGGACCGGCATGACCTGTTCACCGGCGACAACGAAGGTCTGCTGCATCTGCACGATCCTGACGGCTGCTGCGCGCTGCGCAAGACCCTGCCATTGCAAAAGGCGCTGGACGGCTTTGACGGCTGGATCACCGGGCGCAAGCAATATCAGGGTGCGGCCCGGGCCGCCCTCCCCTTTTTCGAGGCGGACGGCCCCCATCTGAAGGTGAACCCGCTGGCGCACTGGAACCGGACCGATGTTCAGGACTATATGACGGAAAACCGACTGCCCCGGCACCCGCTGGTTGCACAAGGTTATCCCTCTATCGGGTGCGCGCCCTGCACCACCCGCGTCCAGCCGGGCGAAGACGCGCGTGCCGGGCGCTGGCGCAACACCGCCAAGACCGAATGCGGAATTCATTTTGTCGATGGCAAGATGGTGCGTATTCCGGCACCTGAATCAAAGGCAGGCTAAACCCTGCGCCGCACTGCACGACGGGGCCTGCCCCGGAAAGGAACCGACCATGACTGTGATCGTCACCGATACCGGGTTCAGCCCCGATGATTTCAACGGCGCTTTTGTCGCCTTGGCCGATGTGGATCAGGATGTGCCCGCCGCTGTCGATATCCCGTCCGACGCCACGCCAGAGGCGATCCGGTCAGTCATGCAGGCCAGCATGATCCGGATCGCTTTTCCGTCGTTTTCGGATGGCCGCGGGTTCACGCTGGCCGCGATCCTGCGCCGGGCGGGGTATCAGGGCCGCCTGCGCGCCTATGGCCATGTGATCGCCGACCAATACGCCATGGCCCGTCGCAGCGGTTTCGACGAGGTCGAGATCGCAGACGCGCTGGCCGCCCGGCAGCCACAGGACCAATGGCTGGCACGGGCCGACTGGCAGTCCCATGATTACCTCGCGCGGATGCGCGGCTGACCGAAACCCTACCGCCCCTGGGCGGTTGCCCCCACCTTGACGCAAGAAAGGCGCGGCCCCACAACCGCCGCGATGATGATCCATGACAGAGCAACGCCCCGTGACCAACACCACCGCCACCAAGGTCCCCGCCCTGCCCGACACGCAGACCGTGACGGCCGTGACCCATTTCACCGACCGGCTGTTTTCCTTTCGGGTGACACGGCCCGCGTCGCTGCGGTTCCGGTCTGGGGAATTCGTGATGATCGGTCTGATGGGCGACCCCGACCCCACGACAGGCCGGCAAAAACCGCTGCTGCGGGCCTATTCCATCGCATCGCCCAGCTGGGACGAAGAGCTGGAATTCTATTCGATCAAGGTCGAGGATGGCCCCCTGACCAGCCGCCTGCAACACATCCAGATCGGCGACCAGATCATCCTGAAACCGAAACCCGTCGGGACGCTGGTGCACGACGCGCTGCTACCGGGCAAGCGGATCTACTTTTTCTCGACCGGGACCGGGTTCGCCCCCTTTGCATCCTTGCTGCGCGAACCCGAGACGTATGAAAACTATGACGAGGTCATCGTCACGCATACCTGCCGTGATGTGAACGAACTGACCTACGGCGCGAACCTGATCGCAGAAATTCACTCGGACGAGATGATGATCGAACTGCTAGGGGCCGATAATCTCGCCAAGATCCGTTATTATCCGACGACGACGCGGGAAAAGAGCGGCCAGATGGGCCGGATCACGACCCTGATCGAAAACGGTCAGCTGTTCACCGATCTGGGTGTGCCACCGCTTGATCCGGCTGTGGACCGGGCGATGGTCTGCGGCTCGCTTGCGTTCAACAAGGACATCGCGGCCCTGATGGAAGCGGCAGGTCTGCGCGAAGGCGCGAATTCGGAACCCGGTGAATTCGTGATCGAAAAGGCCTTTGTCGGCTGACAGGATAACCAGGTCATCCAAGCAAAAAGGGGCCGCATCATGACTGATGCGGCCCCTTTGTTTTGCCCCCCTGACGGCGGGGTTTACAGGTCCAGCGCCTCGCGCAGGCGGGTCAGCGTCGCTGCCAGCAATTCAGGGCTGTTCTGCAGGTTGCGCACAGCGGTTGCCAAGGTCGTCTTTTGCACCGCGGACAGGTCCGACGCATCAATCCGCGCCACGACGGCGTCCGCATCGAAACCTTCGGGCGTCAGCAGGGCATCCAGTTCGGCGTCGCGCACGGGATCTGCTGCCGCGTCGGCGGTGCTGTCGGTCAAAAGGCTGCTCAGATCGTTGACGGGCAGTTCCGCCGCATCGGACGCCTGTGTTGCCGCATCCTCTGCGATGGCACCGACGGCGGCGGCGGCGGCTGCAATTTCTGCGGCTGCGGCTGATGCGGCATCATCGGCCTGCTGCAACAGATCATCGACTGCGGCAGCAGCGGCATCGCCGGCAGCTTCGGTCTGGACTGCGGCGTCAGCGGCCGCTGCGGCGGTCGCGTCAGCCGCCACCTGTGCCGCGACGGCTGCTTCCTGTGCGGCCTGTTCGACGGCGATGGCCGCCTCTTCCGCTGCCACGGCGTCAGCGTCAACGACGGTGGTGTCTGTCTCCACGGCCATTGTGTCGGTGACGGGCGCGGTGGTTTCGGTTGTTGCGACCGGCAGTGTTGTCTGATCGTTGAAAAATGTCTGATACCCTAAATAACCCAACGCGCCGACGATGACGATGATAAGGATGGCCCGCATGAAATTCTCCTGTGATCGGGTGCGGCAGAATTGACCGCCCCTCTGCCCCCAGATGCGCAACCCGCAAAGCGGGGTCAAGCAAAAGCGGACGAATTTCGCCGTCTTGTGGCCTATTCTCGCCGGATTGCGGCTTGAAGCGCGGCCGCCATGGGATTAGGTTCGGTGCACCCTCTTTAATGACCAAAGGATGAAGACCATAGGACGCAGACCCCATAACGCACCTCCCGTGCGTGAAACTGGCCCCCGCATCAACGACCGTATTCGCGGCAGCGACATCCGCCTGATTGGCGCGGACGGCGAAAACGTGGGCGTCGTCAGCCCCGATCGTGCGATGCAGATGGCCGAGGAAGCCGGGCTTGATCTGGTCGAAATTTCGCCCAACGCCTCGCCGCCTGTCTGCAAGATCATGGATTTCGGAAAGTACAAATACGAAACCCAGAAAAAAGAAGCCGAAGCCCGCAAGAAGCAGAAGATCATCGAGATCAAGGAAATCAAGTTCCGTCCGAACACCGATTCCAACGATTACGATGTGAAGATGCGCAGCGTGTTCAAATTTCTGGAAGGCGGCGACAAGGTCAAGGTGACCCTGCGTTTCCGTGGCCGTGAAATGGCCCACCAGGAATTGGGCCGTCAGCTGCTGGAACGGGTGGCCGAAGACACCAAGGACGCGGGAAAGGTCGAAAATTTTCCCAAGATGGAAGGCCGCCAGATGGTCATGCTGATCGGCCCGATGCCGAAATAAGCCTGCTTTTCAGGATGTGACGATCAAAGCCCCGCAGGGTCCTGCGGGGCTTTTTGCTGTCCCCGCCTGCTGTGTATCGTCGACACGCACGGTCTGGACGGACATGAAAAAGGCTGCACCAAGGTGCAGCCTTTCTTGGTCAGACGGTGATCGCGGATCAGCTGCCTTGCAGCAGACCAGAGATGTTGCGCACCGCAGCGCGACGGTTGGCGCGTTCGGACGACTGGGTGTCCACCTTCAGGAAGGATTCGCCATAGCCTTGTGTCACAAGGTTTTCAGGCGGGACCTGAAAATACTGCGACAGGGCCAGTGCGACCGTTTCGGCGCGACGGTCAGACAGCGCAAGGTTGTAGCTCGCATCGCCCACCGCATCGGTGTGCCCTTCGACAAGGAAAATCGCCGATGGGTTGTTGCTGACGATCTGACGGATCGCGCCACCGAGTGACGCCAGCTGCTGCGCCTGATTGGACTGGATCGCGGCAGAGCCGGTTTCAAATGTCACCGCCTCCAGCTCGACCTGTGGTGCCAATGACCGGACCTGACGGATGTCACGGACCTGTTCCAGCGAGTAGCTGCGGCCGGTATTGGCAAGCAGGCTGGCGGTCAGTGCGGTTTCCAGCGCCGCCTGATCATCCAACGCGATGGTGCGCGTGCTGATGACCTCTTGCGGGACAGGTGGCAGGGACGCGATTTCAACCGGTGTGGACCCGGCCAGATCGTCGATCAGCGCAACCTGCGTGCCATCAACACTGGTCAGTGTCCGGCGCAGCACCGTGCCGTCCACGGCGCGGATCGTTGTCACAACGCTGCCATCGGCGCGCGTGACAGTTGTCAGTGTCGATCCGTCGTCGAATGTCCGGGTCGCAACCTGCGATCCGGCCTGCCGCAGCAGGACGTCGTCGTTCTTCAAGACGCGCAATTCGCCATCACGCTGGACCACGACCCGGTCGCCCGAATTCGACACGACCTGATCGCCGTTGCGCAGGATGGACCCGACCACGACGGCACCCAACCCCAGCACAAGCGCCTTTTCAAAGGTGGACAGGCCGCCTCTGTCGGACTGTGCTTCGGTCGAGTCGGGCGAAGGCTCTGATCCGATGACGGCGGTGGTGAAATCCTCGTCCGCTTCGCGGATGTCATCTTCGGACACCGTTTCATTCACGACCTCTGGATCGCTTGCCAGATCGGCTGCATCCGCTGTCGCCGCAGCAGAGGCTTGGTTCGCCGCGGCACGTTCGGCATCCCGCGCCGCTTGCTGTTCCGGTGTCAGGGCCGGGGGCGCATCAGCCGCAGGCGCTTCTGCCACGGGGGCTGCGTCAACGGGCGCGTCTGCGGCGGGCGCATCGGCCACCGGGGCTTCTGCTTCAGCTTCAGCTTCAGCTTCGGCTTCGGCTTCTGCATCCAGCGTCACAGCAGGGTCAGTCGCGTCTGTCTCTGCTGTTGCGTCGGTCTCTGCTGTTGCCTCGGCTTCAACACCCGCACCCGCAACCGGGGCCGCGTCCGTGGTGGCAGCCATATCGGCATCCGCCGCCGGTGCTTCTGCCGCAGCGGTCTCTGCCTCTTGCGCCGCAATCGCAGCAGCCGCAGCAGCTTCGTCAGCGGCGGCTTGATCCGCAGTAGCCTGATCGGCAGCGGCTTGATCCGAAGCAGCCTGATCGGCGGCAGCTTGGTCGGCGGCAGCAGCCTGATCCGCGGCAGCTTGGTCATTAGCGGCTTGGTCCGCAGCAGCTTGATCGGCAGCGGCTTGATCGGCAGCGGCTTGATCGGCAGCAGCCTGATCCGCGGCAGCTTGATCGGCAGCAGCTTGATCGGCAGCAGCCTGATCCGCAGCGGCTTGGTCTGCAGCAGCCTGATCCGCAGCGGCTTGATCCGCAGCAGCTTGATCGGCAGCAGCCTGATCAGCAGCGGTTTGGTCTGCAGCAGCCTGATCCGCAGCGGCTTGATCCGCAGCAGCCTGATCTGCAGCAGCCTGATCTGCAATCGCTTGCTCGGCCGCAGCCTGATCGGCAGCCGCCTGATCCGCCGTAGCCTGCGCAACCGCAGCCTCCGCCGCAGCGATATCGTCGCCGGCTACCTCATTGGCAGCAGCGATAGCCTCTGGTCCGCAATCGGGCAATCCGCCAGCCCCGTCCGCAGAGTCCGCGTCGGGATTCTGGATCTGGGCAATCAATGCATCGGCCAGCGTCTCGGCAGATGTGGCCGTGCTGCCATCGACGGCCACACAGGGAAACGGCCCCTCGGGCGTGGCGGCAGCATCTTGTGCAAAGCCGGGTGTCGCAAGCGACAGGCAAAGAACGAGCGAGGTCGAGTTTTTCAAGGATTTCAAGGACAGGGTCTTCATCGGTTTCCTCCGGATGAACGTCACACACAGCAACGTCTGATTGGATGACAAACCCGAAAGCCGCAGGACACGTTCCTGCCAGTTTCAGGGAATCGGCGGATTTCCGCCGATTCCAACCGTGTTGCGGGTCACCCGGCCTTGGCGACGGCGCGGCGGGTCATGACGGCGCACAGATGCGCCCGGTAGGCCTTGTCGCCATGTAAATCGGCGATCATGTGGTCCCCGTCTACCGACAGCCCGTCCAGCGCCGTGGCGTCAAAACTGCCCGACAAGGCCTCTTCAGCCGCCGTCCACCGGAACACGCCACCTTCGGACGCGCCTGTGATGGCGACCCGGACGCCATCGGCGAAGCGTGCAACGAACA
>JBBREW010000007.1:0-21693 GCA_038225335.1 Rhodobacterales bacterium | reverse complement strand
GTCTATACCACCGCCGATCTGTGGGCGCTGACCGATGTGGCGCGGTCCTTTGGTCTGAAAACCCATCTGGACGGGGCGCGGTTCACCAATGCGCTGGTCGCCCTGGGCTGCACCCCCGCAGAGATGACGTGGCGGGCGGGGATCGACGCCGTCAGCTTTGGCGGCACCAAGAACGGTTTGCTGGGGGTCGAGGCGGTGATCTTTTTCGATCCCGCCCTGTCGCAGGAATTCGAATTCCGCCGCAAGCGGGGGGCGCATCTGTTTTCCAAGCACCGCTATCTATCGGCACAGATGAAAGCCTATCTGACCGATGATCTGTGGTGCGATCTGGCACGACGCGCCAATGCCGCCTGCGCCCGTCTGACGGCCGGGCTGGACACGGTCGCGGGTGTCAATGTGCTGTTTCCCCCGCAGGCCAACATGATCTTTTTCGAGGCCCCCCGCGCGTTGCATCAAAAGGCGCTGGCCGCAGGGGCGACCTATTACGTGACCAGCGGCGACCCCGATGACGGCCCGTCAGACGAGATGCTGACAGGCCGTCTGGTCTGTGACTGGTCGGTGGATCATGCGGAAATTGACCAGTTCATTGCGCATCTGACGCGATAATGGCGGCCACCTGATCCCTGTGGGTCAGGGGCAGCATGTGACCCGCCCCCGGCACCACATGATCGCGGGCATCGGGCAGCGCCTTGCAGATCGCGGCGTGGATCGCGGCAATGATGGGGGGCGACGTCTCTCCTCTGATCAGGGACACCGGCACGGCGATTGGGGACAGCCGCGCGGTGATGCCGTGGACATCGTCCTGAATGGCAGGCACGCCCGCCATGATCAGCGGCATCCGGCGGATGAAACCCTCGCGGCTGTGCGGTTTCATGTCGTCCCAGCCGCCAGCCCCCCAGTCCGCGTGGAAGAGTTGCGCCGCTGTCGCCGGATCGCCCGCGTCCGCGGCGGCATGGATCGGGCCAAAGCGCCGGGCGTGATCGGCGCGCGCTGCGGCATCGGTGGCCAGCGCGAAGTAAACCGGTTCGATCAGCGTCAGGCGGGACACCTTGTCCGGGTATTCAACCGCCATGCGCAAGGCAACGGTTGCGCCAAAGGAATGGCCGATCACGTGCAGGGGCACGTCGCATAGATTGGCGGCTGCGGCCATGTTGGCGGTCTGGTAATCGCCCGGCCCCGTCCAGTCCTGTGACGCGCCGTGACCCAGCAGGTCCATCAGCACCGCGTCACCCGGCACCCTGCGCGCCAGCGGCAGCAGTGATTCGAGCCGGGCCAGCGTGCAATGCAGCAACAGGGTCTGCGGCGCAGGACCTGTGGTGACGACATTGACGTCCCAGCCGCCCCGCCGACAGACCGTCATCAGATGCGGCCCGCCAGATGCGCGTCCAGATCGTCCAGCCGGTCTTCGCCCCAGAATCGCTGATCGGTGTCGGTGATGAAAAACGGCACCCCAAAGACGCCAAGGCGCAGCGCCTCTTGCGTATTGCGGTGATAGGTTTCAGCCCCGGCCAGCAGCCCCTTGTCCGCCAGTGCCGGGTCGAATCCCGCGGCCTGCAAGGCGTCACGGATCACCTCGTCCTGCGCGATGTCGCGGTTGTCGGCCCAGCAGGCTGCGGATAACCCGGCCACCAGCCGTGCAACATCGCCGCCGCCTGCGGCCTGTGCGGCAATGATGGCATAGGCGGCAGGGGCGGGATTTGTGGGGAAAAACGCAGGCTTGGCTGTCAGCGGCATGTCCCGCAGCGCGGCCCGGCGCACCAGATCCTGCAAGCGGTAGGCCTGACGGTGCGGATGGCGGTCGGCCAAGGCCGTGCCGCCGGTTTGCGCCATGACCGCCGCCGCATCCACCGGACGATAGGTCAGCGTGGCCCCATGCCGTGCCGCGATCTGCCCCGGCCGTATCCCGCACAAATAGACATAGGGGCTGATCGTGGCGAAGAAGTAATCAATATGAGCCATTTCTGTCAGCCTTTCGGGGGTTGATGTTTTCGGGACCGTAGCGGTGTGCTAGGCGGTGTCAACGCGGGCTGTTCCGCGATCACACGACAAGGATTGCGCATGGCTAACCTGCATGAACCCAAGCTGATTTCCGGCAACGCCAACCTGCCGCTGGCAGAGGCCGTCGCCGCCCGCATGTCGATGCACAGGGGTATGGATGTCAGTCTGGTGGACGCCCGGGTCGAACGGTTCAACGATGGCGAAATCTTTGTCGAAGTGTTCGAGAACGTCCGGGGCGAGGATATGTATATCATCCAGCCCACATCGAACCCGACAAACGACAACCTGATGGAATTGTTGATCATCGCGGATGCGCTGCGGCGGTCCTCTGCGGCGCGGATCACCGCTGTCATGCCCTATTTCGGCTATGCCCGTCAGGACCGGCGCAGCAAGGCACGCACGCCGATCACGGCCAAGCTGGTGGCGAACATTCTGGTCGAGGCAGGTATCGAACGCATCCTGACGCTGGACCTGCACGCGACACAGATTCAGGGCTTTTTCGATATCCCGGTCGACAACCTTTATGCCAGCCCGGTCTGGGCGCTGGATGTCATGTACAATTTCAAGGACCAGATGGACGAATTGATGGTCGTGTCACCCGATGTGGGCGGCGTGGCCCGCGCGCGCGATCTGGCCCAGCGGATCGGCGCCCCCCTGTCCATCGTGGACAAACGTCGCGGCAAGCCCGGCGAAGTCGCGGAAATGACCGTGATCGGCGACGTCAAGGACCGCGTCTGCCTGATCGTGGATGACCTTGTCGATACGGCAGGCACCCTGTGCAAGGCCGCAGAGGTCCTGATGGAAAACGGCGCGAAAGAGGTTCATTCCTATATCACGCATGGCGTCTTGTCCGGCCCGGCGGTGGACCGCGTGGCCAAATCGGTGATGAAGAACCTTGTCATAACCGACACCATCCAGCCAAAGCCGGAAACGCTGGCCTGCCCCAATATCCGGATCGTGAAAACGGCCCCGATCTTTGCGCAGGCCATTCTGAACACGTGGAACGGCACGTCGGTGTCATCGCTGTTCAATCACAAGACGTTGCAGCCGATCTATGAAGGCGTTTACAGCCGTTAAAGATCCCAGGTGTCGTCACTGCGCATGGGGCCGATGCTGATCCATGCGACACGCACGCGGGCGACACGAGTGTCGCCCCACGTGCGGAACACGATATCGAACCCATCGCGGGTCACGTTGTCAGACGACACGTCGGCCCGCGCATTGGTGCCGTTCGAGATATCCCACATCGACAGGGACGCCTGCACGACGGGGGCTGCATCATAGCTTTCGGCAAAGCGAACGCCGTGGCGGGTCAGGCGCGGACCTTCGCCCGTCCACATTTCGCCGCCATCCTCGAAATCCGAAAACAGGACAACGTCGCCCTGATCGACGGCAAGCGCGTGATGACCGAATTTCCGCATGTGTAAACCTGACCTCGATTAATGTGCCGTAACCGTTTGCCAACAGATATGGAAAACACGGTTTGGAAAACAAAAAAGGCCCCGAAAGCCGGGGCCTTTTTGCAAACTGTTACGTAAACGCTGCCATTAACCGAAATTGGATTGTTTCGGGTCCAGACCGATATGGGTGCCGACGGCGACCATATCGGCGATCAGGCGGGCGGCGTCGTCCACCGGGCCCGGTTCATTGTCCACTGTGGATTTCGCCTTTTGCATGTCTGCATGGGCTTCGGCCAGCATGGTATTGTAGACGTCCTGCGTCAGTTCGGCCCGCGGCAGCGCGCTTTCTGCCAGAACGGATACGGATGTGGCCGTGATCTCGGCAAAGCCGCCAAGAACCACGAATTCATCCACGCCGTCCGGATGGACGACCCGCAGCACACCGGGGCGCAGGGTGGTGATGGTGGGTGCGTGACCCGCCATCGCCGTCATGTCGCCATCGGCACCGGGGATTTGCACCTCGGTGGCCGAGACCGAGGCCAGGCGGCGCTCGGGAGAGACGAGATCGAATTGCAGAAGATCTGCCATGATCGCTCCTTACGCCGCGTCTGCGGCCATTTTCTCGGCTTTGGCTTTCACCTCGTCGATGCCGCCAACCATGTAGAAGGCACCTTCGGGCAGGTGATCGTATTCACCGGCCACAACGGCCTTGAACGACGCGATGGTGTCTTCCAGTGCGACCTGTTTGCCGGGCGAACCGGTGAACACTTCTGCCACGTCGAAAGGCTGCGACAGGAAACGCTCCAGCTTGCGGGCGCGCGTCACGGTCATCTTGTCGTCTTCGGACAGTTCGTCCATGCCCAGAATGGCAATGATGTCCTGCAGCGACTTGTAGCGTTGCAGCATCTGCTGCACGTCGTTGGCGACCTTGTAATGTTCTTCGCCCACGATACCCGGGTCAAGCAGACGCGAGGTCGAGTTCAGCGGATCAACAGCGGGGTAGATCCCTTTTTCGGAAATCGCGCGGTCCAGAACCGTGGTAGCGTCAAGGTGGGCAAAGGACGTCGCGGGTGCCGGGTCGGTCAAGTCATCGGCGGGCACATAGATCGCCTGCACGGACGTGATCGAGCCGTTCTTGGTCGAAGTGATGCGTTCCTGCATCTGGCCCATGTCGGTGGCCAGCGTCGGCTGATAGCCCACGGCAGAGGGGATACGACCCAGCAAGGCGGACACTTCGGACCCGGCCTGCGTAAAGCGGAAGATGTTGTCCACAAAGAACAGCACGTCTGTGCCGGACTGGTCGCGGAATGCTTCTGCCATGGTCAGACCCGACAGGGCCACACGCATGCGCGCACCCGGTGGTTCGTTCATCTGACCATAGACAAGCGCCACTTTGGACTTTGTCAGGTCATCCATGTCGATGACCTTGGATTCGATGAATTCATAGTAAAGGTCGTTGCCTTCACGGGTCCGTTCGCCCACGCCCGCAAACACGGAGTAGCCAGAGTGCACCTTGGCGATGTTGTTGATCAGTTCCTGAATAAGAACCGTCTTGCCCACGCCGGCACCGCCGAACAGGCCGATCTTGCCGCCTTTGGCGTAGGGGGCCAGCAGGTCGATGACCTTGATCCCTGTCACCAGCACTTCGGATGCGGTGGACTGGGATTCGAACGACGGCGCGTCGCCGTGGATCGAACGACGCTCTGTTTCGCCGATCGGGCCGCGTTCGTCGATCGGTTCGCCGATCACGTTCATGATCCGGCCAAGGGTCGCGTCGCCCACGGGCACGGTGATCGTGTTGTCCATGTCGGTCACTTCCTGACCGCGGACCAGTCCTTCGGTCGCGTCCATCGCGATGCAGCGGACGGTATTTTCGCCAAGGTGCTGCGCCACTTCCATGACCAGAGTCTTGCCGTTGTTGTCGGTGGTCAGCGCGTTCAGAATTTCGGGCAGGTGATCCCCGAACTGGACGTCAACGACGGCGCCAATCACCTGCGTGATCTTGCCTTTTGCGTTTGCCATAAGTGTTTCTCCAGTCTTAGAGCGCTTCCGCGCCCGAAATGATTTCGATCAGCTCGTTCGTGATCTTGGCCTGCCGCGAACGGTTGTATTCGATGGTCAGGTCGTCAATCATGTCGCCTGCGTTGCGCGTCGCATTGTCCATGGCCGACATCCGCGCACCCTGTTCGGATGCCGCATTTTCCAGCAGCGCCGCAAAGATCTGCGTCGCAACCCCGCGTGGCAGCAGATCCGCAAGGATCGCGTCTTCGCCGGGTTCATAGTCATAAAGAACACCCGCACCCGTCCCGGCGGTGCCGGTTTCGGTAAAGGAGGCCGGGATGATCTGCTGCGCCGTCGGATGCTGGCTGACCACGTTCTGGAACCGGGCAAAGAAGATGGTCGCGACATCGCAATCACCATTGTCGAACCGGGTCAGCACGTCGCGGGCAACGCGCTGTGCATCGGCGTAGGACAGGCGTTTGACGTCGGACATGTCGATATGGCCGACAAAATGATCGCCCAGATCGCGCCGCATGCTGTCGCGGCCTTTCTTGCCCACGGTCAGAATCTTGACCGCCTTGCCTTCTGACATCAGCTTTTTCGCGTGAACGCGTGCCAGTTTGGCGATGTTGGCGTTGAAACCGCCGCACAGGCCGCGTTCCGCCGTCATCACCACCAGCAGGTGGGTCTGATCGGACCCGGTGCCCGCCAAAAGCCGCGGCGCAGAGGGGGAGCCCTCTGCGGCGCTGGTCAGCCCGGTCATGACCGCGCTGAACCGCTCTGTATAAGGGCGGGCAGCTTCTGCGGCATCCTGCGCCCGCCGCAGTTTTGCGGCGGCCACCATCTGCATGGCCTTGGTGATCTTGCGGGTCGATTTGACCGACGCGATCCGGTTTTTGAGGTCCTTAAGACTAGGCAAACCTATGTCTCCTTATCTTAAAGATGTTCAGGCGAAGTCTTTGGCGAAGGCGTCGATCGCGGCTTTCAGCTTTGCTTCTGCATCGCCCTTGATCTTGGGATCTTCGGTCGTGATGAAATCCAGCACGTCGCGCCCTTGGGTCCGCATGTGGTTCAGCAGGCCTGCCTCGAACCGGCCCACGGACTTGACGTCGATCTTGTCCAGATAACCTTTGGTGCCCGCATAGATCACGGTCACGATTTCCGCATTGGTCAGCGGGGCATACTGTGGCTGTTTCATCAGTTCCGTCAGACGCGCGCCACGGTTCAGCAAACGCTGGGTGGCCGCATCAAGGTCGGACCCGAACTGTGCAAAGGCCGCCATTTCGCGGTACTGCGCCAATTCCAGCTTGACCGGACCCGCGACGGATTTCATCGCATTGGTCTGGGCGGCGGACCCCACGCGGGAAACCGACAGACCGGTGTTCACAGCAGGGCGGATGCCCTGGAAGAACAGTTCGGTTTCCAGAAAGATCTGACCGTCGGTGATCGAGATCACGTTCGTCGGAATGAACGCGGACACGTCGCCACCCTGGGTTTCGATGATCGGCAGCGCCGTCAGCGAACCGGACCCGTTGTCTTCGTTCAGTTTGGCCGACCGTTCCAGCAAACGAGAGTGGAGGTAGAACACGTCGCCGGGATAGGCTTCACGGCCCGGCGGGCGACGCAGCAGCAGCGACATCTGGCGATAGGACACGGCCTGCTTTGACAGATCGTCATAGATGATCAGCGCGTGCTTGCCGTTGTCGCGGAAATATTCGGCCATCGCGGTGGCGGAATAGGGTGCCAGATACTGCATCGGTGCAGGATCGGATGCGGTGGCGGCGACGACGGTCGTATAGGCAATCGCGCCGGTTTCTTCGAGCTTTTTCACCAGCTGGGCCACGGTGGACCGTTTCTGGCCGATCGCCACATAGATGCAATACAGCTTCTGGCTGTCGTCGGTGGCGGCGTCGTTGTAGGATTTCTGGTTCAGGATGGTGTCCAGCGCCACGGCGGTCTTGCCGGTCTGACGGTCACCGATGA
The DNA here is from genome assembly GCA_038225335.1 of Rhodobacterales bacterium. Lineage (GTDB taxonomy): Bacteria > Pseudomonadota > Alphaproteobacteria > Rhodobacterales > Rhodobacteraceae > Loktanella. The sequence continues at coordinate 14,311 of JBBREW010000007.1, read as the reverse complement.
TCAGTTCCCGCTGGCCACGGCCGATGGGGATCATGGCGTCGATGGATTTCAGACCCGTCGGCATCGGTTCGTGCACGGATTTGCGCGGGATGATGCCCGGTGCCTTGACGTCGGCCACGCGGCGTTCGGATGCGTTGATCGGACCCTTGCCGTCCAGCGGGTTGCCAAGGCCGTCCACGACCCGGCCCAGCAGTTCCAGACCGGCGGGCACGTCCACGATGGACTTTGTCCGCTTGACGGTGTCGCCTTCCTTGATGTCGCGGTCAGAGCCGAAGATCACGACGCCGACGTTGTCGGTTTCAAGGTTCAGGGCCATGCCGCGGATCCCGCCGGGGAATTCGACCATCTCGCCGGCCTGCACGGCATCGAGGCCATAGACGCGGGCGATACCGTCACCGACGGACAGCACGCGGCCAACCTCGGCAACTTCGGCATCCTGACCGAAGTTCTTGATCTGGTCCTTCAGGATCGCAGAGATTTCAGACGCTTGGATCGCCATTTATCCGACCTCTTTCATGTTGTTCTGGAGTGCATTGAGCTTGGACGCGATCGAGGTGTCGATCATGCGGGACCCGACCTTGACGATCAGACCGCCAAGGATGGAGGCGTCCACGGTTTGTTTGATACTGACGGTTTTGCCGACCTGTGTGGACAGGGTCTGCGCCAGTGACGCGGACTGGGCGTCCGTCAGGGGTTTCGCGGTGGTGACCTCTGCCGTCATTTCGCCACGGTCGGTGGCCAGCAGGTCGCGCAGGGTGGACAGGATGCCGGGCAACACGAACAGACGTCGCTTGTTGGCCAGCAGACCCAGCAGATTCGCCATTGTGGCGGACAGACCCATCTTTGCCGCGATGGCAGAGACGGCGGCGGACTGGGACTCTTGCCCATAAAGCGGCGACGAAATCAGGTCACGCAGATCGGCACTGTCGGAAATGGCTGTTTGCAGCGCACCCACGTCCTGTTCCATCGCGTTGAGATCGTTGCCTTCCTTGGCGATGTCGAACACCGCCGACGCATAGCGTCCCGCGATGCCTTGAGTGATCGAAGCTGGTTCGGACACGTCCACCCTTCCGATATAAGGCCCCCGTGACCCCGATGGGGTCCGGAGGCGTTCACGTCTCCTCGAGTATGACCGAGGCATTAAAATCAGCGTCGATCTAACAGAGGAGTTTCCCCCCCGCAACATGCCACTGTCATTTTGCTGTAAGGCGGGAACCGTTTTTGATGTCAGGGTTTTGCAGGCAACAGACGATTTGTCGCAGACCCGCCGCATGTCAGGCCGGAACGGCGTCCGGCATCGGGGCAAACACGGTTTCCCGCCGCCGGACACGCAGCCCCGGACCGGTGGCCGCGGCGGACTGCTTGCACGCCTCGACGATCAGCACACCGCCGCCTGCCAGCATCGGGATGGCGTGACCCGCGCTTTCCAGCACACCGGCCATGCGCCGCCAGACCGGGTGGTGCGACGGCGGCTGATACAGCGTCGCGCGCACCGTGCCGATGTCGAAATCATGGGCGCGCAGCTGGCTTTCCAACTGGCTGGGCGAATAGGGCCGCCCGAACCCAAAGGGCGTGCGGTCCGATCTGGACCACAGGCCGGCCCGGTTCGGCACGATAAAGACGACGCGCCCCCCCGGCCCCAGCACCCGGTGACATTCAGACAGGACAGCCGACGGATAATCGGTCGTTTCCAACCCGTGCATCACGACCAGCTTGTCCACGAACCCGGTGGACAGGGGCCACAGCGTGTCTTCGCACAGGACCGACACATTTGCCTGACCCGCAGGCCAGGGCATCACACCTTGCGGGCCGGGCATCAGACCGATCACGCGCCGCGCGTCCGCCAGATAGGGGCGCAGCAGCGGCACCGCAAAACCAAAGCCCGCGACCGTCTGACCCTTTGCCTCTGGCCACAAACGCACCAGTTCATCGCGTATGACCTTTTGCGCCGCACGACCCAATGCGCTGCGGTAGTAGAAGTTGCGCAGATGAAGAACGTCCAGATGCATTGTGGGGTGCGGGGTCCTATGGCGGGCGTCACCCCTACCCTAGCAAAGAAAAGCGAATTTGCCATGCCCGATGACACGCCCCTGATCCTTGTGACCATTCCGTGCAGATCCGACAATTATGCCTTTGTGATAAACAACCCCGCGACCGGGCAAACCGCCCTGATCGACGCGCCAGAGGCCGCCCCGATCCGAGACGTGCTGAAGGCGCGCGGCTGGACCCTGACCGACATCCTGATCACGCACCATCACGACGATCATGTGGCCGGTGTGGCAGAGCTGCGGGACGGCGCCCGCGTGATCGGCGCGGCAGCTGACGCGCACCGCCTGCCCGCCCTTGATCTGGCGGTGCAGGACGGCGACCGGATCACGGTCTGTGACCGCCCCGTCGATGTGATGGACGTATCGGGGCACACGGTCGGCCATGTGGCGTTTCACATGCCGGATGACCGTTTGCTGTTCAGTGCCGACAGTCTGATGGCCATGGGATGCGGGCGCTTGTTCGAAGGCACGCCCGCGCAGATGTGGGACAGCCTGCGCCGCCTGCGCGCGCTGCCTGGCGAGACCCTGGTCTGTTCAGGCCACGAATATACCGCGTCGAACATGCGCTTTGCCTTGTCCCTTGAACCCGACAACAAAGCGCTTATCTTGCGATCAAAGGCGATCAAGGCTGCGCGTGAAAACGGCCATGCGACGGTGCCATCGCTTTTGTCGGATGAGGCAGAAACAAACCCCTTTCTGCGCGCCGATGATCCGGTTCTGGCAAAGGCCCTTGCGATGGCCGATGCCCAACCCGCCGAAATTTTCACCGCAATCCGGTCTCTCAAGGACCGGTTCTGATGGCGATCACGCCGAATTAGCCGCGTTTTCCCTGTCAACAGGCGCGTTCACGACACGTCAGTCTTTTTGTGAACAAGCTGGGCAAGAAAAACCTTGAAGGTTGGCCCGAAAAGCCAAAGTTTGAAAGTAAGGCCACGGTCCGTCACGGGCGACCTGCCCACCGGACCCTTGAATAGCAAGGAGCACCCGAAGTGCCATCTTTTTCCACGACGCTAGAGCAGTCCATTCACGGTGCCTTGGCCCTGGCCAACGCACGCCGCCACGAACTTGCCACGCTGGAGCATCTGCTGCTGGCGCTGATCGACGAACCGGACGCCGCCCGTGTGATGCGGGCCTGTTCCGTCGATCTGGACGACCTGCGCCGCGACCTCGAGGATTTCATCAGCGATGATCTGTCGACGCTGGAAACCGATGTCGACGGATCAGAAGCGGTGCCGACCGCTGCGTTCCAGCGCGTGATCCAGCGCGCGGCGATCCATGTGCAGTCGTCGGGCCGGACCGAAGTCACCGGTGCCAACGTGCTGGTCGCGATTTTTGCCGAACGGGAATCGAATGCCGCCTATTTCCTGCAGGAACAGGAAATGACGCGCTACGATGCCGTCAATTTCATCGCGCACGGCGTCGCCAAGGACCCCGCCTTTGGCGAAAGCCGCCCGGTCACCGGTTCGCCCCAACCCGACGAGGATGAGCGTGTGACCGAAGGTGACAAGAAAGAATCGGCGCTGGCAAAATACTGCGTCGATCTGAACGCCAAGGCGGGCAAGGGCGACCTTGACCCCCTGATCGGGCGCGCGCTGGAAGTCGAGCGTTGCATTCAGGTCCTGTGCCGTCGCCGCAAGAACAACCCGCTGCTGGTGGGTGATCCCGGTGTCGGCAAGACCGCCATCGCCGAAGGTCTGGCCTACAAGATCGTCGCCAAGGAAGTGCCGGACGTGCTGTCGCGGGCCACGATCTATAGCCTTGATATGGGCGCATTGCTGGCCGGGACCCGCTATCGCGGCGATTTCGAGGAACGCCTGAAAGCCGTCATGACAGAGATGGAAAACCACAAGGATGCCGTCCTGTTCATCGACGAAATCCATACCATCATCGGTGCCGGTGCCACATCCGGCGGCGCAATGGATGCGTCCAACCTGCTGAAGCCCGCCTTGCAGGGTGGCAAGCTGCGGTGCATGGGATCGACGACCTACAAGGAATTCCGTCAGCATTTCGAAAAGGACCGCGCCCTGTCGCGCCGGTTCCAGAAGATCGACGTGAACGAGCCTTCTGTCGATGATGCGGTGAAGATCCTGAAAGGGTTGAAGCCCTATTTCGAAGAGCATCACGGCGTCAAATACACGGCAGAGGCGATCCGTGCCGCTGTTGAACTGTCGGCGCGTTACATCAACGACCGCAAGCTGCCCGACAAGGCCATCGACGTGATCGACGAAGCGGGCGCAGGCCAGCAGTTGCTGGCGGATTCCAAGCGGCGCAAGACCCTTGGCGTGAAAGAGATCGAAGCTGTCGTGGCCAAGATCGCCCGCATCCCGCCCAAGAACGTCAGCAAGGACGACGCCGAAGTGCTGAAAGACCTTGAAGCATCGCTGAAGCGCGTTGTGTTTGGTCAGGACAAGGCGATCGAGGCGCTTGCCTCTGCCATCAAACTGGCGCGGGCCGGTCTGCGAGAGCCGGAAAAGCCGATCGGCAACTATCTGTTCGCAGGCCCGACCGGCGTGGGCAAGACCGAGGTGGCAAAGCAGCTGGCGGATACGCTGGGTGTGGAACTGATCCGGTTCGACATGTCCGAATACATGGAAAAGCACGCGGTATCGCGGCTGATCGGTGCGCCCCCCGGCTATGTCGGGTTCGATCAAGGCGGGATGCTGACCGATGGTGTGGATCAGAACCCCCATTGCGTCCTGTTGCTGGACGAGATGGAAAAGGCGCACCCGGATGTCTATAACATCCTGTTGCAGGTGATGGACCACGGCAAACTGACGGATCACAACGGACGCACGACCGACTTCCGCAATGTGATCCTGATCATGACCAGCAACGCGGGCGCGTCCGAAATGGGCAAGAACGCGATGGGCTTTGGCCGCGAAACCCGCGAAGGCGAAGACACCGCCGCGATCGAGCGGATTTTCACGCCGGAATTCCGCAACCGGCTGGATGCGATCATCAGCTTTGGCGCGCTGCCGAAAGAAGTGATCATGAAGGTGGTCGAAAAGTTCGTGCTTCAGCTGGAAGCACAGTTGATCGACCGCAACGTCCATATCGAACTGACGCAGGACGCCGCGTCCTGGCTGGGTGATAAAGGTTACGACATCAAGATGGGCGCACGCCCCCTGGGTCGTGTCATTCAGGAACACATCAAGAAACCGCTGGCCGAAGAACTTTTGTTCGGCAAGCTGACCAAAGGCGGTCTGGTGAAGGTCGGCGTCAAGGGCAAGGACCTTGAACTGACCTACGAAGCACCGGAGCAAGCCAAGATCACCGGCAAGAAGCCGCCCCTGCTGACGGCCAAGTGATCCGAAGCACGCTACTGGCGACATTGTCCCTCGCAGCCATGCCGGCTGCGGGGGATTTTGCGTTGCAGTCCCCCATTGCCTGCGATCTGACCCGGACCTGTCATATCCAACAGGGCGTCGATCACGACGATGGCCCCGGCGCGCAGGATTTCACCTGCGGACCGCTGACCTATGACGGGCACAAGGGAACCGATTTCGCGCTGCCGTCCCTTGCGCTGCTGGACGACGGGATCGCCGTGACGGCCAGCGCCCCCGGCACGGTGCGCGGTGTGCGCAACGATATGGTGGACGCGCTGCAAGGGCAGCCGGGTGCCCCCGATGTGGCGGACCGCGAATGTGGCAATGGTGTTGTCATCGCCCACGCGGGCGGCTGGGAAACCCAGTATTGCCACCTGCGCCAAGGGTCGGTCAGCGTGACATCGGGACAGACCGTGGCCGCCGGTGATACCTTGGGGCTGGTCGGGTTGTCGGGTCAGACCGAATTTCCCCATGTTCACCTGTCCGTGCGCAAGGACGGCGCGGTCGTCGATCCCTTTGCCCCGGATGCGACCGCGACCTGTGGCGACGCCCCGACCCGCACCCTGTGGGCGGACGACGTGACCTTTGCCCCCGGCGGGCTGATCGCTGCGGGCTTTGCCGATGCGGTGCCCGATTACGACGCGGTCAAGGCGGGCACGGCTGCGGCCGGTGCCATGGCCACCGATGCGGCGGCGCTGGTGTTGTGGGGATTCGGGTTCGGCCTGCGCGTGGGCGACACCCTGACGCTGACGATCACCGGGCCGGATGGCCTGGTGTTTGATGATACGCAGACCGTGGACCGCACGCAGGCACAGGCGTTTCGCGCCGGTGGCAGACGCACCCCCGCCGGTGGCTGGGCTGCGGGTGATTATACGGGCACCGTCGTCATGCGCCGTGGCGGTGACATGCTGGACACGCAGACGGCGCAGATCACGCTGGATTAGCGTTCCGTCAACTTCAGCTCGATCCGGCGGTTCTGCGCCCGCGCCTCGGTGGTGTCGTCGCGGTTGATCGGCTGGAATTCCGCAAAACCGTTGGCCGACATGCGGTTTGGCGCGATGCCCAACTGTTCCATGAACCGCACGACCGACAAGGCCCGGGCCTGTGATAGCTCCCAGTTGTCGGCGTATGCGCCCGTGCCGGACAAGGGGAGGTTGTCCGTGTGACCATCGACGCGGATGATCCAGTCGATCCCGTCAGGAATATCGACGGCGATCTGCCGCAGGATGCCTGCGACCTTGCCGATCTCTTCTTGGCCACGCGCGGACAGGCGGGCGTCGCCGGGGCCGAACAGCACCTCTGACGAAAAGACAAACCGGTCGCCTTCGATCCGCACACCGTCCAACCCTTCGACAACGCCGCGCAACTGCCCGAAAAAATCGGACCGGAAACGTTCAAGGTCTTGGGTCTGGGCCTGAAGCCGGGCTGTCTCTGCCTCCAGCCGCTGACGCTCTGCCTCTTCAAGGGCCCGGCGGCGGCGCTCTTCGGCGGCGACGCGGGCCAGTGCTGTGTTCAGTTGCGCGCCCAGCTGTTCGATCTGGACCTGTGCATCCGTGCTGTCGTCATCGGCGATGTTCAGCAGGGATTGCAGGGTGCCGACCTGTTGGCGCAGGTCCGCGACCTGTGCGTTCAACAGGGCGGTCTGGCGCTGTGCCTCTGCGCTTTGCGCCTCTGCCGCTGTCAGGGTTGCGGTGGCGGTGGCCAACAAGGCCGCCTGTCGGGCCGCTGCATCCTGTGCATCCGTCCGGGCGGCAAGGGCTGCCGCCAGCCGCGATTGCAGATCGGCGCGATCCTGCGCGGTTTCGGTGGTGGTTTCAGACAGGCTGTCGATCTGTGTCCGCAGGGCGTCGCGGGCCAGAACCGCCTCTGCCAGCCGATCCTCCAGCGTGGCACTCCTCTCTGTGGCGACCTCGGCTGCGCTGCGGCTTGCCTCTTGGGCCAGCAAAAGCGCGGCCAGTTGGGATTGCAGGTCCGCCACGGCGGCGTCGCCGCTGGCCCGGGCGGCATCCATTGCAGATTGCGCATCCCGCAGGGCTTCATCCGCCGTGCGCCCCGCCGCCACCGCCGCTGCAAGCCGCGTTGTCAGATCGTCGGTCCGGGTCGCTGCCGCATCCAGTTGCGCGCGCGCATCCGCCAGTGCGGCCGCTGTGGTGTCCTGCATCGACAGGGCCGCAAGCAGGCGCGCATCCAGATCGCTGCCTTCTGACAAGGCCGACGACAGTTCGTTTTCCGCCTGTTGCTGTGCCAGCAGGGCCGCGGACAAATTCATCTGCAGATCGTCCCGCGCGGCCTGTGCGGCGGCCATCAATGTCAGCGTTTCTTCGGCATCGCGCCGCTGTTCTTCAAGCGAGAGGGTCATGGCCGTCAGTTCCGCATCGGCGTTTTCCAGACGGGCGCGCAACGCGGCGGCGGCGGCGGCATCGACGATGCGTTCTGCCTCCAGATCGCCAATCCGTTCGGTCTGTGCGGCACTGTCGCTGCGCAGGTCATCGACCAGCGCCTGCAAGGCATCGCTGCGGGCGGCCGCAAGACGGGCGGCCTCTGCCTCTGCATCGACCTCTGTCCGGGCCGATGCAAGGGCCAGTTCCAACTGCTCTTGGGCGGTCATCAGTGCAGTATTGGCCTGTTCCAGCCCCGCGACCTGCGTGGACAGATCGGCGCGTTGGGCCAGCAGGCCCGCCACCTGCGCTTCGAACCCCGTGATACGGTTTTGGGCATCCTGCAACGCGGCGGCGGTCTGGTCGCGTTGCCCGATCAAATCGGCGATCCGGGTGGTCTGGGCCGCGTTGTCGGCGGTCAGATCCGCTGTCTCTTGTTCTGCCAAGCCCAGCGCGTCGGTCAGTGACGCGATCTGGCCCGCCAGATTTTCAAGTTCGGACGCCTGCCCCGTGATGGTTTCGCGCAGCACGAACTGGATCACCATGAAAATGGTTAGCACGAACATCAAGACCAGCAGCAGACCCGTCATGGCATCCACGAAACCGGGCCAGATATTGCTGCTCATCCGGCTGGTGCGGCGCGACAGGGCCATGGGTCAGCCGTCCCGCCGGGGCTGGCGAATGGCGCGGGTCAGGGTCGCCAGATCACTGCGCAGATCGGCAAGGGTTTCCTGACGGCCAGCGGCCACGTCTTCCAGCAGGCGCAGCAGCTGCGTATCAATGGACCGCAGCCGCATCCTGCTTTCGGCATCAAGTCCATCGACACCACCGTCTTCCATATGGGCGATCAACCTGTCCTGACCTTCGGCGATGCGGGTCAGCAGGGCGTCATTCGTGGTGCTGCCGCGCTGGCTGTCCACCAGACGGTCGATCGTCCGGGCAAGATCGGCAAGGTTCTCATCCCCCTGCGACCGGGTCTGATCGGCCTGCACAAACAGGGTCTTCATGGTGTCAAGCTGTTCGCCCATGTGATCGGCAAAGGCCGACAGGAGTGCGCTGTCCTCGCGCCCGCCGTCGTCACCGGTGGCAAAGCCCAGCCGCGTGATCGTGGACAGCCACTCCTCCAGCTCTCTGTAAAAACGGTTCTGGCCGTGGCCCGCAAACAGTTCCAGCAGACCAACCACCAGCGATCCCGCCAGCCCCAGCAAAGACGACGAAAACGCCGTTCCCATACCGCCAAGCTGGCTTTCCAACCCCTGTTGCAGCCGCCCGAAAACATCGGCGCCGCTTTCACCCTCTCCCGGATTGAGGGACCGGATCGTTTCGACCAAGGCCGGAACCGTGGTGGCCAACCCATAGAACGTGCCCAGAAGGCCAAGGAAAATCAGTGTGTTGCCAAGATACCTGGTCACTTCGCGGTCTTCGTCGATCCGCTGCGCGACGCTGTCCTGAATCGATGTGGCGGCGGTAGAGTTGATTTGCATCCGCACCCCCCGCGACCGCAGCAGCGTGGCCAGCGGGGCCAGCAGCGACGGCGCGATGGTGATCTGATGGCCCGCCCGGTTGGCGGCGAAACCTTCAATCCATTCAACGGATTTCATCAACTGCCAGACCTGCGCAAAGGTCGAGGCGACGCCCATTACGAACACGGCCACGATCAGGCCGTTCAGATAGACGTTCGACATGAAAATCGCGCGGATTTGCGCAAACCCCAGATACAGACCGGCAACGACCAGTGCGAGGGCGATGAGCATTGATGTAATTTGCCGCACCGGTTGTGAAAACTGCGGCGACGCCTCTGTCCTGTTCAGATCGGTCAAGGTGGCGTGATCCTGTCCTGTCGTTTGCGCCACAGACTACGGCCTGCGGCAGCGAAACGGAAATGATTAATCGGTATTGGTCAGGTCACGCACCCGCGTAACCAGCCAGCGCATGTCCGGATCGGCAATTTCCATCTGATCCAGATGGGCGGCCGTCCGGTACAGGTATTCGGGGTTTGGCCCGCGTCCGCCCGTGCTGCGCGCGATCATGAGGGCCTGCGTTTCCAGATCGAACTGCACATATTGCGCATGCCGGGGGTCGATGACATAGGCCAGCGCCGTCAGCGGCCCGTCCTCTGTCTGCAACGACACCTCTTGTTCGACGTAAGCCGACGAAATGAGTTCGCGTTCCCGCAGCATCTGCAGCACATCCGCCGCCTGTTCCGGGTCAGCCTGAAACGCCATGCCCGTGCAGGACCCCTGCGGCACCGCGTCAAGCGCCAGCACAAGACCGGGCAGCTCGACCGTGCCGCGATGATGGATCGACAACATGCAAAAACTGCGGTGATAGCCCGTCAGAACCGCACGCCGCGCCGCGACAGGTGCGAAACCGGGGTTCCACAGCAACGATCCATAGCCAAAAACCCACAACTGCATATCACTGGTCCTTTTCCGCGCCTCGCTATAGACGCAGCGCGAATGAATTACGAGGGGCCACCCATGAAGGTGATGTTGTCATGAAATTGTTGCTGATCATCGTGCTGACCGTTGCGGCCCTTTATGCGGCGTATTGGGTTGTGGTCAGCAGGAACCTTGACCGTGGGTTGCGGACAGGCATCGCCGCCGCAGAGGCGCAGGGCTGGACCATCACCACCAGTGACTTGTCGACGCAGGGCTTTCCGTCCCGCTTTGACATCGCCGCCGCCGATCTGGTCGTCACGGCACCGGGGGGGGCGCTGACGTGGACGGCACCCTGGCTGCGGACCGCCGCTCTGTCCTATCAGCCGAACCGCGTGATCGTGACCTTGCCGCCCAGACAGCAGATCCAACTGCAGCGTCAGCAACTGACCCTTGATTCAACGGGCCTGCGCGCCAGCCTTGGTGTCGCTGCAAACCGCACGCTGGCCTTGTCCGCCCTGACGGCAGAGGCGCAGAGCCTGTCCATCGGATCCGATCTGGGATGGACGATGGCAAGCGGGGCTGCCTTGTTCGCCTTGCGCCCGCAGGCCGCGGTGGATGCCACCTATGACGTCTATCTTGGCCTTGCCGATCTGCGCCCGGGGCTGGATTTGCCTTCGGCACCGGCGGGGCCGGCTCAGCTGACCGTGGATGCGGTCGTGACGCTGGACCGCCCGCTGGACCGGACGGGGATGGGTGCCGCCCGGCCCGCGATCACCGCTGTCGCATTGTCGGATGTGACGATGACCTGGGGCGATCTGGCGCTTACGGGTCGCGGGACGCTGACCGTGGATCAGACCGGAACGCCCACCGGTCAGGTGTCGCTGACGGTCACAGGCTGGCAGGATGCGATCGGACTGCTGGCCGAAGCAGGCATCATCCAACCGGGCGTCATGCCGACATTGACCCAGATGGCCGGGATGATGGCACGGGCCGATGGCACGCTGCCTTTGCCGATCACCTTTCGCAACGGCAACATGGCCTTGGGTCCTTTGCCGCTAGGGCCCGCGCCACGGCTGCGCCTGCCCTGACAGGTTGCAGCGATGGCGCGTGGCGGACCGCTTTTGGTCCGCCGCAGTCGGGGGGCTGACCTTTGTCGTCAGCTGCCCCGGCGCTGTTCGATCGCTTCCCAGATCTTGGCGGCGACATTGGTTCCGTCGAACCGTTCCAGTTCCTGTATCCCGGTCGGAGAGGTGACGTTGATTTCTGTCAACCAGTCGCCGATCACATCGATACCGACAAATATTTGGCCTTTTTCACTCAGCAAAGGACCGATCCGATCGCAGATCTCACGGTCGCGTGCGGTCAAGGCGACCTTTTCCGGACGCCCCCCGACATGCATGTTGGACCGCGTTTCGCCCGCAGCAGGGACCCGGTTGATGGCACCGACCGCAACACCGTCGACCAGAATAATGCGTTTGTCCCCCTGCGCCACGGCTGGCAGGAATTTCTGCATGATCAAAGGCTCGCGGTTGATCCCCGAAAACAGTTCATGCAGCGACGCAAGGTTGCCATCCTCCTTGCCGAGCTTGAACACACCGGCCCCGCCGTTGCCGTAAAGCGGCTTAAGGATGACGTCGCCGTGCGTGGCGCGAAACGCCTTGAGGGCGGCAAGATCGCGGGCCACCATGGTCGGGGGTGTCAGATCCTGAAACTGCAGGACCAGCAGTTTTTCGGGGTAATTACGCACCCAGAAGGGGTCGTTGACGACCAATGTCGTCTTTCGCACCATGTCCAGCAGATGGGTGGTGGTGATATAGCCCATGTCAAAGGGCGGGTCCTGCCGCAGCCAGACCACGTCACAGGTCGCCAGATCAATCTCTGCCTCTGCGCCAAGGCTGAAATGATCGCCCGCCGTGCGGCGCACGGTCAACGGCCAACCGCGGGCCAGAACCCGACCTTCGCGAAAGATCAGTTTGTCGGGCGTATAGTAAAACAGGGTATGTCCGCGTGATTGAGCTTCTTCTGCGATGCGGAATGTGCTGTCGGCGTCGATGTTGATCGGACCGATCGGGTCCATCTGGATGGCGACGTGAAGGGACATGGTGCTACCTTTCGGACCGGGTTCGATCCCGATATGGCGCAGCCCTGCCTGCGGCGCAATGCCGTGTCACCAGCCGCCAAAGGCATTCGCTATGACCTGAACCTGTCCGGCACCGTCCACTGTCGCAACATCGAATCGCATGGCCGTCAACTGTCCCCGGGGTTCGCCACCAACATATTCGGATGCCGCCACACAAATGCGGTCCATTTGACGACGGGTCACGCGTTCTGCGGCCTGTGCGTGACTGCGGCTTTTCTTGACTTCGACAAAGATCAGGCCGTCACCATCCCGCAAGATCAGATCAATTTCGCCGCCCCGCCCGCGCCACCGCCGGGCCGCCACCGACAAGCCGCGTCCGGCATAAGTGCGGGCGACAATATCTTCTGCGGCCACCCCCGCTTGATAGTTTGTCTGGCTGCGCAGGCTGGATTGCCGTCTTGCCGTATCACCCATGTCATTCATCCTTGTGATCCAGCCCGAGGGCCGTCTGATAAACCTGCCGCCGCGGCAGACCGAAGGCCCCCGCCACAGCGGTCGCAGCGTCCTTGATCCGCATCGTGCGCATGGCATCGCGCAAAGCGGATTCCACATCAGCGTCAGCCACCGTTTCCGCCCCGACCCGTCCAATCAGGACGACGATTTCACCTTTGACCGAACGCCCGGCAAAATCTGCGGCCAGCGACCCCAATGTTCCGCGTGTCACCTCTTCGAATTTCTTGGTCAGTTCCCGGCACACCACCGCAGCACGTCCCGCCCCCAGAACATCGCAGCCTGCAACTAATAAATCATGAACACGTTTGGGCGATTCATACAGCACCAGCGTGAACGGCAGATCGCGCAAGGCGGCCAGCTGCGTCGCTCTTTGCGCCATCGCGGGTGAGAGGAACCCGACAAAGGCAAAGCGGTCCGTCGGCAATCCCCCGACCGCCAGGGCTGTCAACAGCGCAGAGGCCCCCGGCGCTGCCGTCACAGGCAGGCCAGCCGCCTGCACCGCCAGCGCCAGTTCGTAGCCCGGATCGGCGATCAGGGGGGTGCCCGCCTCTGACACGCAGGCCACGGACTGTCCGGCGGCGATGGCTGCGACCAGTCGCGCGATCTGGCCTTCGCCGCTGTGGTCGTGAAAGGCGACGACCCGGCGTTGACCCAAGGGCACGCCGTGAATTTCCATCAGCTTGCGCGCCGTGCGGGTATCCTCTGCGGCGATCAGATCGCAGCTGGCCAGAATGTCCAGGGCCCGCAATGTGATGTCCCGGGCGGACCCGATCGGTGTCGCAACCAGATACAATCCGGGCGTCAATGGTCTGATCTCGTGATTCATGCCTAGACCCCTGTGCGCCCTGCTTTATGATGTGCCTACCTTTGAACCATGGCAGGTGCCGCACGCAAGCCCGACGTCCAAAGCCGCCACAGGCCTGACAATAAAGAGGAAGCCATCGATGACTGCCCAAACGCCGACCGCGTCACCACCGATTCTGCGGCGCCTTGCAGCGCGGACCACCGCCTTGCTTGGCCTGATGTGGATGGCAGCCTGTGTGCCCGTCCCGATGAACGATGCCACCAATACGGGTGTTGCCATTGATCCGAACGCACCGGTTCAGGTGGCCCTTCTGGTGCCCGCCGGATCGGGCGATTCGAACGATGCGCTTTTGGCGCGCAACCTGGAGAACGCAGCCCGGCTGGCAATTGCGGACCTGAACGGCGTGCAGATCGACCTGCGCGTCTACAATTCGGGCACCGACGGTGGGCAGGCGGCGCAGACCGCCCTGCGCGCCGTGGACGAAGGCGCCAAGATCATCATCGGTCCGCTGTACGGCGAAACCGTCAACCCGGTCGGCAATGCCGTCGCCGGGCGCAATATCAACGTGCTTGCCTTTTCGAACAACCCGACTGTCGCGGGGGGCAATGTGTTCGTGCTGGGCGCAACCTTTGGCAATACGGCCAACCGGCTGGTGCAATATGCCCGTCGGTCCGGTATCGAGCGGTTCGGCGTCGTGCATGCCAACGATCTGGGCGGGCAGGTCGGCCGTGATGCGATCGTCGGCGCCGTGCAGGCGAATGGCGGACAGGTCGCAGGGAT
>JBBREW010000006.1:0-21934 GCA_038225335.1 Rhodobacterales bacterium | reverse complement strand
CAGCGGTAATCCATGAATTCGACGACCGTGATGTCACCGTCGGGATTGCCGCCGACCCATGAAAACCCGTCATCGGTCAGGGCCGCGGCATTGGCGGCCACCAGATCTTCGTCGGCGGCAGCAGCGGCTGCGTCCTCTTGGGCCTGCAACTGACCGACGGCTTCCATGATGACTTCGGGGTTGGCCATCAGATAGGCGCGGACCCTTGCACCAAAGGCCGCGTCGTCGTCGGTATCCTGTGCGGCAAGCGGCAGGGACACGGCGGCCATCAAGGCAGCGATCAGGGCGGTTGCGGCAAGCAAGATACGGAACATCACATCACTTTCGTCTGGGTGCAGCATTACTATGCGCAGATCGGGGGCACACTGCCAAGATGCAGCGGGGCCCGGACCGACCCTGCGCACCCGGTGCTGACGGCGGCGTGAACGGCGGCGTGTGACGGCTATGGTTGACGGGGCAGGGTGCAGACAGGCACAACGGCGCAAAGCAGGCTTACCTGCAACAGCAGTAAAGGCCGGTCATGCGCAGCTCTACCCGGGGGGACGTCGATCCCTTTATCGTGATGGACGTGATGGAATCCGCCCGCAAGGCAGAGGCGTCGGGCCGGTCGATCATCCATATGGAAGTGGGCCAGCCGGGCACGGGTGCGCCGCAGGCGGCACTGGACCTGCTGGCGCAGGACATGGCCACACCGCTGGGTTACACGGTCGGACTGGGCCTGCCTGATCTGCGCGCCCGGATCGCGCGGCATTACGGCGACATCTATGATGTCGATCTTGATCCCGGGCGGGTGGTTGTGACGGCGGGCGCCTCTGGCGCTTTTGTGCTGGCGTTTTCGGCCCTGTTCGACAACGACGCGGCCGTTGGTCTGGGATTGCCCTGTTATCCAAGTTACCGCCAGATCCTGCGCGCGATGGGGCTGCGGCCCGTTGGTATTCAGACCACCGCGGCCGGGCGGTATCAGCCACAGCCGGCGGATGTGGCGGCGCATGATCTGGCCGGGCTGATCGTGGCCTCCCCCGCCAACCCCACGGGCACGATGCTGTCGCGGGCGGAACTGGACGCGCTGGCGCAGGCCTGCGCCGACAGGGATGCCGCGCTGATCTCTGACGAGATTTACCACGGCATCGGCTACGGCACCCGCGCGGTCAGCGCGCTGGAGGTGACGCAGGATGCCTATGTCATCAACAGCTTTTCCAAATACTTTTCCATGACTGGGTGGCGCGTGGGCTGGATGGTCGTGCCGCAGGACCACGTGCGGCGGCTGGAACGGCTGGCGCAGAACATGTTCATCTGCCCGGCCCACGCCAGCCAGCGGCTTGCCCTGCACGCGATGGACTGCCGCGAGGCACTGGATGAAAATCTGGCGGTCTATCAGGCCAACCGTGATCTGGTGCTGGACGGCTTGGCACAGGCCGGGTTGACCACCATGGCACCGCCGGACGGGGCCTTCTACATCTATGCGGATGTGTCGCATCTGACCGATGACAGCCGCGCCTTTGCCGCAGATATTCTGGACCGCGCAGGCGTGGCCGTGACGCCGGGGCTGGATTTCGATCCGGTTGACGGCCATCGCTGGCTGCGGTTTTCCTATGCGGGGCGGAACGCGGACATGGCCGAAGGCATGCGGCGGTTGCAACGCTACATGGCGAACAAAGGATGAAAACTGCCCGGCTTCATGGCGTGGCGCGGCTGGCGGGTCTGCTGGGCCTTTGCATCGCTTTGTGGGGGGCCTTGCCTGCCCGCGCGCAGGATTTTTCCGCTTTGGCCCGGATCGACCCCGCCCGCAGCACGATCGCCGATGCGGGCGATGGGTTGGATATCACGCTGACGCTGTCGCAACCGGTGCCTTACCGCATTTACACGCTGGATGAACCGCTGCGGCTGGTCATCGCGTTCCAGGAGGTGAATTTCGGCGGTCTGATCGCTGCGGATATCCTGCGGGCGGGGCATGCCACCGACGTGGTCTTTGGTGTGCCACAGCCGGGCTGGTCGCATATGGTCCTGTCACTGGACGCCCCCCTGCGGGTGACGCAGGCGGGGATGACCACGACGGGGTCCGGTGCTGCCGTGCTGTCCCTGCAACTGGTGCCGGCAACCGCCGCAGAATTCGCAGCTTCCGTGGCACCCTCTGCCAGGGATGCGCGCCCTGCACCCAGCCTTGCGGCCCCGCTGCTGCAAGGTGGCCCGCTGGTGGTCGCCATTGATCCGGGTCACGGCGGGATCGACCCCGGTGCCGTGCGCGGCGCTGTGAAAGAGGCGGATCTGATGCTGGAACTGGCCATCGAACTGGCCGACGCGATCAACCGTGGCGGCGTGATGCGGGCGGTTCTGACCCGTGACAGCGATGTGTTTGTCTCGCTTGAAGATCGCATGACCCGTGCGCGGGCGGCGGGCGCGGGCGCGATGGTGTCGCTGCATGCGGACGCGCTGGACGACACCGTGACCCGTGGGGCCTCGGCCTATACCCTGAACGCCGAAGGGCAGGACCGCGCCGCACAGCGCATGGCAGAACGGCATGAACGCGGTGATCTGTTGTCGGGCCTTGATTTGCGCGGGCAGGACGACCGGGTGGCCACGGCGCTGATGGATATGGCGCGCGTCCAGACGGGTCCTGCCTCTGCCCGGTTGGCGGATGCCTTGATCGCCGGATTGCGGACCACGGGCGCGCAGGTCAACGCGCGTCCCCGCCGCGACGGGCGGCTGGCGGTGCTGAATGCGGCGGATTTCCCGTCTGTGCTGCTGGAAGCGGGATTTCTGTCTAATGCGGGCGACCGCGCCACGCTGGCCAGCGCCGAAGGCCGCGCCCTGATCGTGGGGGGGATCAGTCTGGCGTTGCAGGACTGGGCGGCGGCAGAGGCCGCCCGCGCGCCCCTGAACCTGCGGTGATCCCTGCAGGTCAGGTGCAGTTGCGGCCCTTGTCGCGATCGTGACCGGCAGGGGCTTGGGATAAAGCCGTCAAGCATGCATCATCTTTTGACGAAGGCAGGGGGTCGCCCTATAAGCGGCCCAATTCCGATCAAAAGGTTACCGGCCCATGCTGCGCTTTATCATGTCATTTTTCGGCGCGATCTTTTCGATGCTGACGCTGGGCCTTGTGATGGGGGCGCTGACGATCGGTGCGGTCTTTTTCATGTATGGCCGCGATCTGCCGTCGTATGACACGCTGGCGCAGTATACGCCCAAGACGATCAGCCGCATCTATTCCGGCGAAGGTCAGATCATCGATGAATTTGCCGTCGAACGCCGCCTGTTCACCCCCGCCGAAGATATCCCCGATATCGTAAAGCAGGCGTTTATTTCCGCCGAGGACAAGAATTTTTACACCCACGCCGGTTATGATGCCGGTGGTATGGCCGCGGCGCTGCGCGATGCGGTCCAAAGCCGCGGAGAAGACCTGCGCGGTGCGTCCACCATCACCCAGCAGGTGATGAAGAACTTTTTGCTGGACGGGTCCCGCAGCGTCGAACGCAAGATCAAGGAAATCATCCTTGCCACCCGGATCGAAGGCGCGATGCCCAAGGAAAAGATCCTTGAACTTTATCTGAACGAAATCTTTCTGGGCAAGAACAGCTACGGCGTCACCGCCGCTTCACTGACCTATTTCAACAAGGCGCTGCCCGACCTGACCATCGAAGAAGCAGCCTATCTGGCCATTCTGCCAAAGGCGCCGTCGTCCTATGACCCGGTCAGCGATTATGACCGCGCCATCGCCCGGCGCGACTTTGTGCTGCGCGAAATGTGGGAAAACGGCTATGTCGAGGAGGCGGCTTTCAAGGCGGCCCTCGCGTCGCCGTTGCGCACCGTGCAGTCGGGCGATTTCGACAGCTTTCGCAGCGAACTGCCGCCGCGCGACTATTTCACCGACGAAATCCGCCGCCAGCTGAGCCAGAATTTCGGCGAGGATGAATTCTTTTCCGGCGGTCTGGCGATCCGTGCGACCGTCGATGCGGAACTGCAGGTCGAGGCCGCCCATGCGTTGCAACGCGCCCTTGAATCCTATGACCGCGGTCAGGGTGTGTGGCGCGGCACAGGCAAGACGATCGACACCGGCACTTTGGGCAACGCGGCCGCATGGCGCGCGGCACTGGGCGCGGTAGAAGTGCCACGCGACATCACGTTGCAGAACACATGGCGCGCCGCCGTAGTGCTGGAGGTGGGCGAGGCGCAGATGCGGATCGGCATCGAGAACGTGCAGGAGACAGAGGCGGAACCCTTTGTCGTGCCGCGCGACGATATTGCATGGATGCGGGGCAGCTTTGCCGACAATTTCACCCCCGGCGATGTGGTGCTGGTGCGTCGCATGACGCAGGACAGCGACGGTGCCTTTCTGCGCTGGACCTTGCGGCAAGTGCCGCAGGTGCAGGGTGCCTTCATGGCGATGGATGTGAACACGGGCCGCGTTCTGGCCATGCAGGGCGGCTTTTCCTATCAGGCGTCGGTGTTCAACCGCGCGACACAGGCGATGCGTCAGCCGGGGTCGAGTTTCAAACCCTTCGTCTATGCGGCCGCCCTCGATTCCGGGTATTCGCCCGCGACGGTGGTGGTTGATGCGCCGATTGAAATCCAGACGCCGCAGGGGATCTGGCGGCCGCAGAATTATTCCAACAAGTTTTACGGCCCCACACCGCTGCGCACCGGCATCGAACAGTCGCGCAACCTGATGACGGTCCGATTGGCCCAAGAGGTCGGGATCGACGTCGTGGCGCGCTATGCCGAAGAATTCGGCGTCTATGACAACATGAACCGGGTGCTGGCGACATCACTGGGTTCGGACGAGACGACCTTGTTCAAGATGGTCGCCGCCTATGCCATGTTCGCCAACGGCGGAGAGCGTGTTGAACCCACCCTCGTCGACCGGGTGCAGGACCGTTACGGCAATACCGTCTATCGCCACGACCAGCGCGTCTGCGTCGATTGCAACCTGCCCAGCCTGCCAAGTGGTGAATCCCCAACCATCGAATCCAACAGGCAGCGTGTGATGAACGAAATCACCGCCTATCAGCTGACATCCATGATGGAAGGCGTCGTGATCCGTGGCACCGCGCAGAATGCGATCAATCTGCCGGTACCCATCGCAGGCAAGACCGGCACGACGAACGATGAAAAAGATGCTTGGTTCGTCGGATTTTCCAGCAACATCGTGGCGGGCTGCTATATCGGTTTCGACAACCCGCGCCCGATGGGCAAAAGCGCGTCCGGCGGCGGCATCTGCGCGCCCGTCTTCAACGCCTTCATGGGCGAGGCCATTCAGAAATACGGCGGCAGCGCCTTCAAGGTGCCTGCGGATTGCCAGTTCATCAACATTGACCGCTTCTCTGGCGCGCGCCTGCCGCCGGGGTCATCGGGCAGCAATGTGATTTCTGAATGTTTCCGCCCCGGCGAAGAACCGATTTTCGGCATCACATTCGATGGGGGCTATGCCATGGCGGCTGACCTGCCGCTGGTGGACGAAGTGCCCCGGCAGGCCGTGCAGGTCCAGACATCGACAGGTGGCACGGCGACGGTCGGGCCCAAGGCATCCTTTGGCACCCTGTCGTCTGGCGGGCTTTACTGACCGCCGCCGGCCCGGTGCCGCTTGCCGCTGGGCCTGCACCGGGCTAAGACCCGGTGCCAACAGCCTTGGCCGGGCCACCCCATCATCCATAGGACCACCGTCATGCGTGCCGAAACCCAGAACACCATCGAAGCGATCCGCAAATCGCTGTCCCTGCTGGCGCAGCGGCTGGATTACACCACGGCCCCGCACCGGCTGGAAGAATTCAACGCCCGTGTCGAAGACCCGACCCTGTGGGACGACCCCGCCCACGCGCAGAAACTGATGCGCGACCGGCAGATGCTGGTCGATGCGGTCGCCAGCTATGAAGGCATCCGTCAGGATCTGGCCGACAACATCGAGTTGATCGAGATGGGCGAGATGGAAGACGACGCCGAAATCGTGACAGAGGCCGAAACCGCCCTGACCACGCTGAAATCGCGGGCCGCGGAAAAGGAACTGGAAGCCTTGCTGAACGGCGAGGCAGACGGCAACGACACGTTCCTTGAAATCAACGCCGGTGCCGGCGGCACCGAATCCTGCGACTGGGCCAATATGCTGGCGCGGATGTATGTCCGCTGGGCCGAAAAAAAGGGCTACAAGGTTGAACTGCAATCGGAAAGTGCAGGCGACGAGGTCGGCATCAAATCCGCCTCTTACAAGATCAGCGGTCCGAACGCCTATGGCTGGCTGAAATCGGAATCGGGCGTGCACCGGCTGGTCCGCATCAGCCCCTACGATTCCGCGGCCAAGCGGCATACGTCCTTCAGCTCTGTCTGGGTCTATCCGGTGGTGGACGACAACATCGAGATCGAAGTGAACCCTGCCGACATCCGCATCGACACCTACCGGTCGTCGGGGGCGGGCGGTCAGCACGTGAACACCACCGATTCCGCCGTGCGGATTACCCACCACCCCACCGGGATCGTGGTGACCAGTTCCGAAAAATCCCAGCACCAGAACCGCGATATCTGCATGAAGGCGCTGAAATCGCGGCTGTATCAGATGGAACTGGACAAGCGGAACGCCGCCATCAACGAAGCGCACGACAACAAGGGCGACGCGGGCTGGGGCAACCAGATCCGGTCCTATGTCCTGCAACCCTACCAGATGGTCAAGGATCTGCGGACACGGTACGAAACCTCTGACACCTCTGGTGTGCTGGACGGTGATCTGGATGCGCTGATGGCGGCGACGCTGGCGATGGATGTCAGCGGCAAAAGCCGGGCAGAGGCGAACCTCGAGGACTGAGGCCACCCCGGCCAAGGCCCGCTTGCCAAGCGGCGCGTGGCGCGGTCTGATGGGGTCATGGACCATATCCTTGACCAACCCGCCCACATCATTTCCGCAGCCCTGACGACGGGCGATCTGACCGCCGTGACCTTGATGCAGGCCACTCTGGACCGGATCACGTTGTGCAATACGGACCTGAATGCGATCGTGTCCCTGCGCGATCCGGACGCCCTGATGGCAGAGGCCGCAGCCGCCGACGCCACCCCGCAGAAAGGGTGGCTGCATGGCATCCCGCTGGCGGTCAAGGATCTGGCCGATGCGGCGGGCCTGCCCACCACGATGGGATCGCCCGCCTTTGGGGCCGGTGTGGCGCAGACATCGGGTGTGATGGTGCAGCGGTTGCAGGACGCCGGGGCCATCGTGATCGGCAAAACGAATACACCGGAATTCGGTTTGGGCAGCCATACGTTCAACCCGGTGTTCGGTGCCACGCAGAATGCCATTCAGCCGGGACGGTCGGCGGGGGGATCATCGGGCGGGGCTGCGGTGGCGCTGGCATCGGGCATGGTCTGTATCGCGGACGGGTCCGACATGATGGGGTCATTGCGCAATCCTGCGGGCTGGAATGGCGTCTGGGGCCTGCGGCCGACCTTTGGTCTGGTGCCTGCCGAACCCGACGGTGATCTGTTCCTGCACCCGCTGTCCACCGGGGGGCCGATGGCCCGGCACCCGCGCGACATCGCACTGCTGCTGGATACGATGGCGGGACAGGACCTGCGGCAGCCTTTCGGGCGCGACCACTGGCCCCTTGCACCGCATCTGGACGCCGATGTGTCGGGGCGGCGTATCGGCTGGCTGGGGGACTGGGGCGGTGCATGGCCGATGGATGACGGGGTGCTGGACCACACGGCTGCACAGGTCGCCCGTTTCGCCGATCTTGGGTGCGTGGTTGTGGACTGTCCGCCCCCCTTCAGCGCCGCTGCCCTGTGGGACGCGTGGACCGTATTGCGGTCCTTTGCCATCGCGGCATCGCTTGGCCCGCTTTATGACCAGCCGGCCAGCCGCGCCGCGTTGAAAGAGGCGGCAATCTGGGAGATCGAACGCGGCCGCGCCTTGACCGGGGCACAGGTGCAACGGGCCAGCCTGATCCGGTCCGACTGGTTCCGGGCAGCCACACGGCTGTTTGACACTTATGACGCACTGGCCCTGCCCACCGCGCAGTGTTGGCCGTTCCCGATTGACTGGACCTATCCCCAGACGATCGCAGGGCAGGCGATGGACACCTATCACCGGTGGATGTCTGTGGTCATTCCGGCAAGCCTGATCGGGCTTCCGGCCCTTGCGATACCGCTGCCCCTGTCGAGGGGGCGGCCGATGGGATTGCAACTGATGGGGCGGCCGTTGGGCGATCTGGGGCTGCTGCAACTGGGGCAGGGCTGGCAGACGCTTAACGCCGCCGCCTGATTCCCCAACCGGCGGCAAGGGCTGCGACGGCGGCAAAGGCCGCGACGGTCCATGCAATGACGGCAAAGGCATCGCCCATCGCGGTCACATGAACATCACCCGCGGCCCTTTCGCCAAAGCTGGCAGGTCCACCGGACAGCTTGTAGGCGATTGACGCGACAGAGCTCATCGCCGCGACGGCGATCAGACCGCCGATGCGGCTGATGGCATTGTTGACGCCGGACGCGATGCCCGACTGGCCTTCGCCTGCGGCGACCATGACAGCGGTGGACAGGGGGGCGATGACCATGCTCATCCCGAATCCGACGATCGCCATGGCAGGCAGGACGCCGTACCAGAAATCCTGCGTGTCGATCACCAGCGCAAGCACGCAATACCCGATGGTCACGATCGCCGCCCCGGTTGCGATGACCGGACCCGGACCGCGCCGGTCTGCCAGCCTGCCGAAATAGGTCGAAAACAGCGCGATGAACCCCGACAGCGGGCCAAAGGCCACGACCGTCTGGATCGGTGACAGACGCCACCCGGCCACCGTCAGCATCGGCAGAAAGAACAGAATGGCCGACATGCCGAAATACAAAAGGAACGTCGCCAGATTGGCGGCGCTGAATGCGGGGTCCGCAAACAGGCGCAGGGGCATCATGGGATGCGGCGTGCGCCATTCGTGCAGGATGAACGCCGCAAGCACGGCAATGCCGGCAATACCGGACGCCCATGTCACGCGCAGATCGTTCGATGCCTCCATATGGGTCAGCGCCCAGGCAACAAGGCCCAGACCCAGCACCGCCAGCACCGCGCCGATCACGTCAATGGGTTCACCGCTGCGCCGGGTGTCGTTCGATACGGCGCGCCGGATCATGACAAGGGCGATCAGACCCAGCGGCAGGTTGATGGCAAAGATCCAGCGCCACGCGTCGTCATCGCGCACCGACAACAGCAGACCACCGATGATCGGCCCTGCCGCCGTCGTCAGACCCGATGCGGCCGCCCAGATGCCGATGGCCCGGCCACGCACATCGCGGGGATAAGCCCGGCTGATCATCGCCAGCGCACCCGGCACCATCAACGCAGCCCCCGCCCCCTGGGCAAGACGGGCGACGATCAGGGTATCTGGCGTCGGTGCCAGTGCGCAGGCCAGCGATGTCAGCAAAAACAGGCTGACACCGATGCTGAACAGGCGGGCCAGTCCGAATCGATCCCCAAAGGCACCGCCCGTCAGGATCAGCGCGGACAGGGTCACCATATAGGCGTTGTTGATCCATGCCGCCTGATCAAGGCTGGCCCCCAAGGAGGCACGGATTGCGGGAATGGCAATGCTGACAACCGTGCCGTCGATAAACCCCATCGACGAGGCAAGCACGGCCGCCACCAGAATCAGGGGCCGTTGTTGCGGGGTGCAGAAATCCGGCACAAAAACGGGCCGCGCCTGCACTGGCGTGGCCCGCTGGCGTTTTGATGGCAGGTCCAAGTTTAGTCTTTGGACGGCTCTGTCGCGACACCCTGACTGCTGCCTGTCGGCATCTTCGCCTTGGCACCCGTCGTCAGAGGATCGTCCTGCCGTTGCACGGACCCTTCGAAATGGGCGCCGGATTCGATTGCGATCGTCTTGTGGATGATGTCGCCTTCGACCCGCGCGGTCGATGTCAGGCGGACCTTCAGGCCACGGACGCGGCCGATGATGCGGCCATGGATCACGACATCATCTGCCATGACCTCGCCCTTGACGGTGGCACCTTCGCCGATGGTCAGCAGGTGGGCGCGGATGTCACCGTCAACCTGACCTTCGATCTGGATATCGCCGGTTGTTTTCATGTTGCCCGTGACCAGCAGATCGGCGGACAGGATCGATGCGGGCGGCTTCGCCTTGGGTGCGGGCGCCTTGTAATCGCTGCTGGAAGCCGGAGCGGGCGAAGATGTGGGCGCGGTGGTATCCGCGGCCTTGGGACCGGGTTCATTGATCTTTGATTTAGAAAACATCTTGTCCAGCTCTTATATAGTTCATCGGGTTGACCGGGTTTCCACCGACGCGCACTTCATAGTGAAGATGCGGCCCGGTCGAACGTCCAGAATTTCCCATATCACCGATCCGTTCCCCGCGCGAGACCCTTTGGCCCACACTCACGTGCATGGCATTCAGGTGGGCATAGCGCGTCTCGATTCCGAACTCGTGGCGGATCTTGATCAGACGCCCGTAACCGGACGACCAACCGGATTCGGTGATCACACCGTCGGCGGTCGCGTAGACGGGTGTGCCGATCGGTGCGGCGAAATCCGTGCCTGCGTGCAGGCGGCCCCAGCGCTGGCCAAAACCAGAAGTGAACCGGAACGCCGCCTTGACCGGGGTGTCAAAAGGGGCCTTTTCGGCCGCGATGCGGTACAGGTTGATTTCATCCATCTTGTTCAGGATGCCGTTGGCGCGGGTGGTATCGGCGTCAGGACCGCCACCCATCGTCGAAAACGACATCGGCGTCAGCGGTCCGCCATTGCCGGAATAGCCGCGCCGCACCTGAGACAGCATGTTGTCGGGGTCCATGCCCGCCGCGCGGAACATCTTTTCCAGCGGCTCGACAGAGACGGTCATCGCGTCTTCCAACTGGCGGAAGATGTCGTCGTTCCGCTCGTGCAGCAGACGCAATTCCAGCTCTGTCTCTGATGCGTGATCCAGTGCGAACTGCGCGTCTGCGGCGATGCGGTCCCGTTCGGCTGCGGTTTCGGCCAGCGCCGTTGCCAGCAGATCAACGGTGCCTTCCTGGGCTGCGGTCTGGGCGGCAGGTGTGCCGGCTCCACCACCGTCAGCGGTCAGCGTGGCCAGTTCCATCGTGGCGGCCTTGCGGTCCTGCATGGTGTCGCGCAGCGTGGCCTGCACAACCTCCAGCCCGGTTTCCAGCTCGCGCCGTTTGTCTTCTGTGGCCAGCAGATTGGACTGCATGGTTGAAATCTGGGCCAAGGCGGCGCTGAACCGCGACTGGGCGGCAAGGGCTTCGGCGGCGCGGGCGTCGCGTTCATCGGACAGGGCGTTCAGGCGGGCCTGATAGATCGTCTGATCCCGCTGCGCCTGTGCGCGGAAATTCCCGGCACCGATGCTGTCCATCAGCAATATGGCGGTCGAAATAATGGTCCAGCCGACAACGACGGTGGCGGCGGTCCACCCCAGCAACTGATGCGCGGGCCGCAGGCGGATGAAGCGTGTTTCGGTGTCAGAGCGGATGAAAAGCCGCTTTTCCGGAAAACGTGCCTCTAGGCGCGCATGAATGGCCTGCGTCAGTCGTGATCTCACAAGTATTGTCCCTGTATCGTCCCGGTCCTGCGCAACGGGATCCCACATCCCCGGCTGTCGCGCTCCAGTCGTTTAGCCAGCCTGCGGCGTGATCGCAACAATTTTGAAAAATTGTGGACGAATTGGCGCCTGTTGGGCGGGAACGTGCCGATCTGGTCAGGCTGTATCCACAAGCGGCCAGTAGAAATCCGGCGGCAGGTGCGCCTCAGCCCGCTTCTCCGAATTGAACGGTGGTTTCAATGCACCATGAAAATAACGCCTCACGCGGCTGTGAAAGGTGACGACCGGGTCAAGGTCGTGGCGGCCGCACAGGAAATTGAACCATTTGGCGCCATAAGCTACGTGATGCACCTCATCGGCATAGATCACCTCCAGCGCGGCCACGGCCTGCGAATCGCCCATCCGGCGAAACAGGTCGATCATGCCGGGGGTCACATCCAGACCGCGAGCTTCCAGCACCATCGGCACAACCGCCAGCCGCCCCATCAGATCATCGGCTGTATCACGGGCGGCCTGCCACAATCCGGCATGGGCGGGCAGGGCGCCGTAATAACTGCCCTGCGCCTCAAGACAGTCGCACATCAGATTGAAATGTTTCGATTCCTCGTCTGCGGCTTTCACCCAGTCGTCAAAGAATCCGATTGGCAAGGGCGTCTGCGCAAACCGTGCGATGATATCCCAATGCAGGTCCACCGCGTTCAGCTCGATATGGGCGACCGCATGCAACAGGGCGATACGGCCTTGCGGGCTACCGGGTTTGCGGCGGGGCATGTCGCTGGGCTGCATCAACGCCGGCCGCTCTGGCCGGGCCGGATGATCGGGCGGCTCGGCCTGCCCGATGTCAGGACGTGCATCATCTTGCCGTGCCGCGCGCCAGGCGGCGGCATGGGCGTGCGACAGGGCGGTCTTGGCGCGGCCATCCGCAGTGTTCAGAACCTCCACCGCCATCAGGGCCAGGGGCATCATGCGGGCCATCCCTTCTTCTCGTCTGAAATATCCCGGGGTCCGGGGCAGCGCCCCGGTCCGGCGTGGCATGCAGCATAAAGTCCGCTCCGCCGCAGGCTCACACCCCGCGCACCGCATCCAGCACCGCGGCCACATGGCCCGGCACCTTGACCTTGCGCCAGACCTGCGCGATGCGGCCATCGGGTCCGATCAGGAATGTCGCCCGCTCGATCCCCATATAGGTTTTGCCGTACATCTGCTTTTCGCCCCAGACCCCATAGCGTTCGCAGACGTCGCCATCCGCGTCCGACAGCAGGGGGATCCCCAGACCGCGCTTTGCCTTGAATTTGTCATGCGCGGCGACCGGGTCCTTTGAAATCCCCAGCACAACCGCGTTTGCGGCGGCAAAGTCATCACCGGCGGCGCTGAAATCCAGTGCTTCGGTCGTGCAGCCGGGGGTGTCGTCCTTGGGATAGAAATAAACCACCACCGCTTGCCCGGCATAATCGGCAAGTCCGGCCGTGCCGCCGCCGTCGCGGGGCAGGTCAATGGCAGGGGCAAGATCGCCCACGGCGGGGGGTGTCGGGCTGGCTGACGTCATGGTGATCCTCGCAAGCATGAATGAAGTCTTTCGCGGTTTCGTTTTAACCGGCTAAAAGCGAACTTAAAGCCCAGAGAGGCGCAGGCAACGATGACCGACACAGATCCGGACCCCGCCGCACAGCCACAGGCTGCGGATCCCGCCTTGGGCGGCGCTGCGTCGGGCGTGGCGTCTGGTGCTGTGGCCGGGTCTGCGGGCAGCTCAGTGCCAGTGCCACCCGCCGCCCGGATGGCGCGGCGCGGCTGGTGGCGTCGCGGCGGGCGCGTTTTTCTGTGGCTGCTGGCGGTGCCGCCTGTCTTTGCGGTGATCGCGCTGGGTCTGATGTTCGACCGCGATATCACCGCCCCCGGCTGGGTGACCCAAGAGGTCGAGGCCCGCGCCGCCCAGATGCTGGGCGGTGGGTCGCTGCGCTTTGGGCAGATTGCCCTGCGTGTGGGGCGCGACCTGCATCCCCGCGTCATGCTGCGCGACACCGTGCTGCGCGACGCTGCGGGACAGCCGCTTGCCCGCATCGCGGGTGTAGAGGCCACGATCAGCCCCCGGGCGCTGATCCTTGACCGGGCAGCATTGGTGCAGCACGTGGCCCTGACCGGCAGTGCGGTGGCCGTGACCCGGACCAGCGACGGTGTGCTGCAACTGTCCTTTGATCTGCCGGGGATCGGTCAGGGGGCCGTGCTGGCGGATGGGCTGGCCGGGCTGGTCCGGCAGATCGACGGCCTGCGGGACAGACCCGCCTTGTCCGCACTCGAAGATCTGACTCTTGATGGTCTTGACCTTACCTATACCGACGACCGCGCCGGGCGCGTCTGGACGGTGGATGACGGGCGGTTCCGGTTCGATATCGGGCGCAACACCACCAGCGCGCGGGCGGATCTGGCGGTGCAGGGTCCGCAGGGCACGGCGACGCTGGGGCTTGCCCTCGACAGTGACCGGGCCAGCGATGCGGCGACCTTGCAGATCACGGTCGCGGATGCGCAGGCGCGTGATCTGGCCAGCCAGTCGGCGGCACTGGGGTTCCTCGGGGCGCTGGATGCGCCACTGTCAGCGACGCTGACCACGGCGCTGGATGATGCGGGTCAGCTGGGGCCGCTGACAGCGCAGCTTGCGATCGGGGCCGGGGTCTTGCAACCGGCGCCCCAGACGGCACCGCTCGCCTTTGACGGGGTGGCGGCCACATTGGTCTATGATCCTGCGTCAACCCGGCTTGCCTTCAGCGATGTCTCCATCGCGTCTGACTGGGGGGCTGTTTCGGCCCGGGGGCAGGCCTTGGCCCGCAGCTTCGAGAACGGCCTGCCGACCACGCTGGTCGGTCAGTTTGCGCTGACCGACATCGCGCTGACCCCGGCGGACCTTTATGCGGACCCTGTGACTGTGGCGCAGGCCGATGTTGATCTGCGCCTGCGGCTTGATCCGTTTCGGCTGGATATCGGGCAGGTCACGATCACCGACCCTGCGCTGACCCTGACGGCCAGCGGTGCCTTGACCGCCACGGCAGACGGTTGGGATGCGCGGGTCGATCTGACCAGCCCGGAGGTGTCCCGCGATACGGTCCTGCGGTTGTGGCCCGCGCGTGTGCGTCCCGGCACACGGCTGTGGTTCAACGACAACCTGACGCAGGCCAACCTGTCCGGTGTGACCGCAGGCTGGCGCAAGGCCCCGGGTCTGCCGTCGCGGGTGGCCATCGGTTTCGCCTATGACGCTGCAACCGTCAGGTTCTTGCGCGACCAGCCGCCCATCACCGGTGGAGCGGGCTATGCGACACTGGCGGACGATGCTTTTGTTTTGCGGCTGGATGCGGGCCGGGTGACCGCACCGCAAGGCGGCAGTCTGGATGTGGCGGGCACGGTGTTGCAGATCCCCGATGTCACGGTGCGTGCGGCCCCCTTGGTGGTCGATCTGGCCACGGCGGGCAGCATCACGGCGACGCTGGCCATGCTGGACCTGCCGCCCTTTGGGTATGTCAGCCGGGCTAACCTGCCTGTCACGGTGGCGGATGGGCGCGCGGCGGTGCAGGCGCAGATCAGCCTGCCGCTGAAACGGCCCCTTGGCCCCGGCGATGTCACCTTTGCCGCGACCGGTCAGTTGACGCGCGTCCGGTCAGAGCGGCTGGTGCCGAACCGGACACTGGCCGCCAGCGATCTGGCCGTCACGCTGGACCGGGCCGGATTGCGGATCACGGGGGCAGCCAGCCTAGACGGGGTGCCGCTTTCGGGCAGTTTTACCCAAGGTTTCGGTCCCGGCGCCGCTGCGCCCACGGTGACCGGGCGGGTCACCATCAGCGCCGATGCGCTGTCTGCCTTTGGCGTGGCCTTGCCGCCCGGCACGGTGGGCGGGACGGGCCCCGGCGATCTGACGGTGACCCTGCCGCGCGGCGCACCGCCGCAATTTGCGCTGACCACCGATCTGGCGGGCCTCAGCCTGTCGGTGCCCGCAATAGGTTACGCCCTGTCGCGGGGCGGCACCGGGCGCCTGGCGGTGTCGGGGCGTCTGGGGGCGCGCCCGGCGGTGGACCGGCTGTCGCTGCGCGCACCGGGTCTAGTGGCCGAAGGCGCGGTCAGTCTGACAGCGGCAGGACAGTTGGACACGGCCCTGTTTTCGCGGGTGGCGGTCGGCGACTGGTTCGACGGCGCGGTCAGTCTACGCGGCCGGGGTCGGGGGCAGCCTGTGGGTGTCACGGTCACGGGCGGCACCCTGAACCTGCCGCGAGCGACATTCGGCGGCGGTGGTGGCGGCACTGGCGGCGGCGGGCAGGGCGCACCGATCACCGTGGCGCTGGACCGCCTGACCATCGCCGAAGGTCTGTCGCTGACCGGGTTCCGGGGCGATTTCGACACCACAGGCGGGCTTGCGGGGCAGTTTAACGGATCGTTCAACGGACAGGCCCCGGTGCGCGGGGCTGTCGCACCCTCTGGCGGGCGCACGGCGGCGCGCATTACCGCGGACGATGCGGGGGCCGTGCTGCGGGCCGGACGGTTCCTTGACGGCGCACGCGACGGCACGCTGGATCTGACCCTGATCCCGTCCGCCCAGCCCGGCAGCTTTGACGGCACGCTGGCACTGCGGGGGTTGCGGGTGCGCGACGCACCGACGATCGCGGCCTTGCTGGATGCGGTCAGCGTCGTGGGGCTGTTGCAACAACTGGACGGGCAGGGGCTGGCCTTTGACACGGTGGATGCCACGTTCCGTCTGACGCCCGACCAGATCATCCTGACCCAGTCCAGTGCGGTGGGGCCGGGGCTTGGCATCTCGCTTGACGGGATTTACACGCTGGGCACGCGGGGGTTCGATTTTCAGGGTGTGCTGTCGCCGTTCTATATCCTGAACGGCATCGGCAGCTTTCTGACCCGGCGGGGCGAAGGGTTGATCGGCTTCAATTTCACCGTGCGCGGCACGGCGGCGGCGCCGCAGGTGGGGGTCAACCCGCTGTCGGGACTGACACCGGGCATGTTCCGCGAGATTTTCCGCCGCCCGCCGCCGCAGGTCGGGAACTGAGGCCGCAGCGGCGAGGCGCACAAAAGGTAAGATTATGAAACTGTCCGATTTCGATTTCGACCTGCCCGAGGGGCTGATTGCAACACGGCCCGCCCGGCCGCGCACCGCGGCCCGCCTGCTGGTGGCCACCCCGGATGCCATCACCGATGCCACGGTCGCCGATCTGGGCCAATGGCTGCGTCCGGGTGACCGGCTGGTGCTGAACGACACAATGGTCATTCCGGCCCGGCTGACCGGGGTCAGGCATCGCAGCGGTGACGCGGGCGATACCGCGGCCCGGATCGAGGTGACGCTGTTGCAGCCGACGCCGGATGCCCATTGGATGGCCTTGCTGAAGCCCCTCAAGAAGGTGCGCGACGGCGAAGAGATCGTCTTTTCCGATGATCTGCTGGCGCGGGTTGTGGGGCGAAATGACGGGCAGGCGGAACTGGCGTTCAACCTGACGGGCGATGCGTTTGACGCGGCCTTGGCGGTTGTGGGCATGATGCCGCTGCCGCCCTATATCGCCGCCCTGCGGCCTTCGGATGCGGCGGATCATACCGATTACCAGACGGCCTGGGCACGGCACCGGGGGGCTGTGGCTGCCCCCACCGCGTCGCTGCATTTTGATCAGGACCTGCTGGCTGCGCTGACCGCCCTTGGGGTTACCTTCACGCATGTGACCCTGCATGTGGGGGCGGGGACGTTTCTGCCGGTCAAGGTCGATGACATCAGCCAGCACCGGATGCACGCCGAATGGGGGCAGGTCACGCCGCAGGCCGTGGCAGAGATCGCGGCGACGCGCGCCGCAGGCGGGCGTATCATTCCGGTCGGCACCACGGCCTTGCGCCTGATCGAGACAGCGGCGGCCGGCGGCACCTTGCGGCCGTGGGAAGGGCCCACGGACATCTTCATCACGCCGGGGTTCCGGTTCCGGGTCGCTGACGGGTTGATGACAAATTTTCACCTGCCGAAATCCACCCTGATGATGCTGGTGTCGGCCCTGATGGGGCCGGACCGCATCCGCCAGATTTATGCCCATGCCATCGGTGCCCGTTACCGGTTCTTTTCCTATGGTGACGCATCCTTGTTGTTGCCGGTCTCCGCCGACTGAAGCCGCCGACAGCCATTGGCTGCTTTCGCCGGGACCGTGACCCTGTTAGGCCCGCAGAACGACAAGGCCCCCGACGGCGAAAGGTGATGTAATGTTTCAGGTTCTGACAGGCTCTTGGGCGCTGTTTCTTGGCATGTTCATGCTGATGATCGGCAATGGCCTGCAAGGCACCCTGCTTGGCCTGCGCGGAGAGATCGAAGGATTTTCGACGCTGGAACTGTCGGTTGTGATGTCCGGCTATTTCGTGGGCTTTCTGTTTGCGTCCAAGATGGCACCCGAAATGATCCGCAGGGTCGGGCATGTGCGCGTGTTCGCGGCCCTGGGGTCCACGATTTCCGCCGTCCTGATCATGTATCCGGTGCTGACCGATCCCATTGCCTGGACGCTGGGGCGGGTGGTCATCGGGTTCTGTTTCTGCGGGGTCTATGTCACCGCCGAAAGCTGGCTGAACGATGCATCGACCAATGAAACGCGGGGGCAGGCGCTGTCGGTCTATATGATCGTTCAGATGGCCGGGATCGTCAGCGCACAATACATCATCACGCGGGGCGATGTGTCGGGGTTCACGCTGTTCATCGTCCCTTCGATCCTTGTCTCGCTGGCCTTTGCACCGATCCTGTTGTCGATCAGGCCGTCGCCGTCCTTCGGGCGGACCAAACCGATGAAGGTCATGCAGCTGGTCCGCACATCGCCCTTGGCGGCGGTGGGCATGTTCCTGCTGGGGGGCGTCTTTTCCGCGCAATTCGGGATGTCGGCCGTCTACGGCGCGCGGGCCGGGTTCAGCGTTGGGCAGATTTCGCTGTTCGTCTCCGCGATCTATCTGGCGGCACTGGTCGCGCAATATCCCATCGGCTGGATTTCCGACCGCATCGACCGCCGCATCCTGATTGTGGCCGTGGCACTGGTCGGCGGGTTCGGCAGTCTGCTGGCTGCATTTTTTCCCGCCTCCTATGCGCTGGCGCTGGTGTCGGGGGCCTTGGTCGGCGGCACGTCCAACCCGCTTTATGCGCTGCTGATCGCCTATACCAACGACTATCTGGAAAAAGACGATATGGCCGCCGCATCGGGTGGATTGCTGTTCATCAACGGGGTGGGTGCGATCATGGGGCCGATCACGCTGGGGTATATGCTGGATGGCATGGGACCGCGCGGATACTGGGTGTTTCTGGCGGTGCTGATGATCGCGGTCGGGCTTTACGGGATCTTCCGGATGACCCGCCGCAGCCGTGCCGACATCGTGCAGGACAACACCCATTACGCCAACCTGCCGATGACGACGACGCCGGTTCTGGCAGAGATGGCACAAGAGGTTTACCAAGAAGCCGAGACATCATCCGATCTGGCCGAAAAGCCGTCACAATAGACCTTGTCTTGGGCCAATGGCTCTGTTTTCCTGATACCCGAAGTTGCCGCCAGGGAGGGCGCACCGATGAAAACCGCACAGGACGTGCTTGCCTTCTGGCTGGACGAGGTGGACGAGGCCGACTGGTACCGTCAGGACGATGATCTGGACGCGAAAATCCGCGACACGTTTCTGGAAACATGGGAACGCGCCGCAGAGGGGCATCTGGGTCTGTGGCTGACCTGTGCGAGCGAGACTCTTGCCTATATCATCCTGACTGATCAGTTTCCCCGCAACATGTTCCGCGAGGATGGCAAGGCGTTTTCGACCGATGCCCTGTCACGCGCGGCCGCCAAGATGGCGATCGACCGGGACTGGGACCTGCGGATCGACGCGCCGGGGCGGCAGTTCTTTTATCTGCCCTTGATGCATTCGGAAAATCTGGCAGATCAGGACCGGGCCGTGCGCTTGTTTCACACCCGGATGCCCGATTCCGGGGCGGCGAACCTTGACCATGCGCGGGCGCACCGGGCCATCATCCGGAATTACGGACGTTTTCCCTATCGCAACGCGGCCCTTGACCGCGCCACGACACAGGCCGAAGCGGCCTTTATGGCCGATGGCGGATACGGCACGATGCTGAAGCAAGTGCAGTCGGCACAGGCCTGACGTCGGGGCACTGGTCAAGGGGTCGAAAATGGTTCAATACTAAACCACTATCTCAAGCCTGCAGGAGAGTGCCCCATGGCCGCCCAGAATTTTGATGTCATCGTGATTGGTGCAGGCCCCGGCGGCTATGTCGCAGCCATCAGGGCGGCGCAGCTGGGCAAAAAGGTTGTGATCGTCGAACGCGAACATATGGGCGGCATCTGCCTGAACTGGGGCTGTATTCCGACCAAGGCGCTGTTGCGGTCGGCAGAGGTATTCCACCTGATGCACCGGGCCAAGGAATTCGGCCTGTCGGTGGACAAGGCCGGGTTCGATCTGTCCGCCGTCGTGGCGCGGTCGCGCAAGGTGGCGGGCCAACTGTCGGGCGGCATCGGCCACCTGATGAAGAAGAACAAGATCACGACCGTCATGGGCGAGGCGACGATCACCGCCAAAGGCAAGGTGTCGGTGAAGACCGACAAGGGCACGACCGATCTGGCGGCCCCGAATATCGTGCTGGCCACAGGCGCGCGCGCGCGCAATCTGCCCGGTTTGGAAGCGGACGGCGATCTGGTCTGGGCCTATAAGGATGCGCTGAAGGCGACGCGCATGCCACAGGACCTTCTGGTCATCGGGTCAGGTGCCATCGGCATTGAATTCGCCAGCTTTTTCAACACCATGGGGGCCAAGACCACCGTGGTGGAGGTGCTGGACCGCATCTTGCCGGTCGAAGACGCTGAAATCAGTGCTTTTGCCCGCAAGCAATTCGTCAAGCAGGGCATGACGATCATGGAAAAAGCCGTGGTGAAACAGCTTGACCGCGATCCCAAGGCCGGCAAGGTCACCACCCATATCGAAGTGAACGGCAAGATCGAAAAGAAGGTGTTCGACACGGTCATCTCTGCCGTGGGGATCGTCGGGAACGTCGAAAACCTCGGGCTTGAAGACCTGGGGATCAAGATCGACCGCACCCATGTCGTGACTGATGAATACTGCCGCACCGGCGTCGATGGCATCTATGCCATCGGGGACATTGCGGGCGCGCCCTGGCTTGCACACAAGGCCAGCCACGAAGGCGTCATGGTGGCCGAATTGATCGCGGGCAATCATCCGCACCCGGTCAAACCCGAAAGCATCGCGGGTTGCACCTATTGTTATCCGCAGGTCGCGTCCGTCGGTTACACAGAGGCAAAGGCGCAGGAACTGGGGTTCAAGATCAAGGTCGGTCGATTCCCCTTCATGGGCAATGGCAAGGCCATCGCCCTAGGAGAGCCCGAAGGCATGATCAAGACGATCTTCGACGCAGCCACCGGCGAATTGCTGGGTGCCCATATGGTCGGGGCAGAGGTGACAGAGCTGATTCAAGGCTATGTGATCGGCCGCCAGCTGGAAACGACCGAAGAAGACCTGATGCACACCGTCTTTCCGCATCCGACCCTGTCAGAGATGATGCACGAAAGCGTTCTTGATGCTTATGGCCGCGTGATCCACATGTGATGAAATGGCAGGCGGCAAGGCCATGCGCCTGCCACCTGCTGCGATCTGTCACGGAATCAATTGCACATGTTCATCCTTTGTTCATAGAATGGGGTGGCGAAACGGCGATGCATCGCTATCTGTGATGCTGACAAGCCTTTGGGGTGTGACATGGCCGAGCAGAAATTCATCGAAGTGCGCGGCGCGCGCGAACACAACCTCAAGAACATCGACGTGGATATTCCGCGCGATCAGCTGGTTGTCATCACCGGGCTGTCAGGATCAGGCAAATCCAGCCTTGCCTTTGACACGATCTATGCCGAAGGGCAGCGCCGCTATGTCGAAAGCCTGAGCGCCTATGCGCGTCAGTTTCTGGACATGATGGAAAAGCCCGATGTGGATCACATCAGCGGCTTGTCCCCCGCGATTTCCATCGAACAGAAGACCACCAGCAAGAACCCGCGGTCGACCGTGGGCACGATCACGGAAATCTACGATTATCTGCGGTTGCTCTTTGCCCGCGCGGGCACGCCCTATTCCCCCGCCACTGGCATGCCGATCGAGGCGCAGCAGGTGCAGGACATGGTGGACCGCGTGATGGCGATGCCCGAAGGCACGCGGGGCTATCTGCTGGCCCCCATCATCCGCGACCGCAAAGGCGAATACCGCAAGGAATTTCTGGACCTGCGCAAGCAGGGGTTCCAACGGGTCAAGGTCGACGGCCAGTTCTATGAGTTGGACGAACCGCCCACGCTGGACAAGAAATTCCGCCATGACATCGACGTGGTCGTTGACCGGATCGTTGTGCGTGAAGGCTTGGAAACCCG